>NZ_JAMRYM010000001.1:0-196800 GCF_023743255.1 Rathayibacter rubneri
TCGGCCTCCTCGGCCGACGTCTCCCGACTCGGCGCCCGGCTGCGCCAGCGGGGAGCCGCTCTCGTCGTCCTCGGCGAGTGGCCCCAGGCCGAGGCCCGGCTCAGCATCCGCAGCAACCGGTGGGAGGGGCTCGGGGCCGGCCACGGCTACCTGCGCTCCCGGGAGGCTCTGGTCGATGTGGTCGGTCGAGCCGGCACCCGGGTCCGCACGGTGCGGATGAGCATGCCGGGAGCCGATCCGGCCTTCGGAGTGCTCGACGAGCGCTCGCGCCTGCGAGAGCAGGCGGTCTGACATGACGACCGCACCCGAGCTGCGCCGCACGATCCTCGTGTGGTGCCCGGACTGGCCGCTGCTGGCCGCAGCGGGGGACGCCGGGATGCCGTTCGAGGCGCCGCTGGCGCTCACCGAGAAGAGCCGCGTCTTCGCCTGCTCCCCGGCGGCACGGTCCGAGGGCGTGCGACGGGGCATGCGGATCCGCGAGGCGCAGTCGCGCTGCACGGGCCTGACCGTCCTGCCCTACGACCCGGTCCTCGATCACCGCGCCTTCGAACCGCTCGTGCAGGCTCTGGAGGAGATCACCCCCGGTGTCCAGCTGATCCGCCCCGGACTGTGCGCGATCCGCGCTCGAGGGCCCCGCCGCTACTACGGGAGCGAGCAGTCCGCCGCCGAGGCGATCCTCCGCCGCCTGGCCGGGCTCGGGGTCGAGCGCGCCCGCATCGGCATCGCCGACGGGCTCTTCGCCTCGGAGCTCGCCGCCAAGCACTCGGGCGAGCCGGTCGCGATCGTGGCGGCCGGAGCCACCGCGGAGTTCCTCGCACCGCTGCCCCTGGAGGCACTCGGCACGGAGGCCGTCGGAGCACCCGTCGTCCGCCCGAAGCCGGTGCGGGGCGAGGATCTGGTGACCCTCCTGCGCCGGCTCGGGGTGCGCACCCTCGGAGCCTTCGCGGCGCTGCCGGCCGAGGACGTCGCGGCCAGGTTCGGTCCCGAGGGCGCGCGCTCCCACCTCCTCGCCCGAGGAGCCGAGACGGAGGCCGTCGTCCCGCGGCTGCCCCCCGAGAGGCTGGACCGGTTCCTCGAGTTCGAGCCCCCGCTCGACCGCATCGACCAGGCCGCCTTCGCCTTCCGCATCGCGGCGGAGGAGTTCGTCGCGGGCCTCACCCGATCTCAGCTGGTGGCCACGGCGATCCGCATCGACGTCACCAGTGATCGTGGCGAGCTCTCGACCCGCACCTGGCTGCACCCGCGCTGGTTCACCCCGGGAGACGTCCTCGACCGGGTGCGCTGGCAGCTGCAGGGCAGTGGAGCGATCGACACCGGCCTGCGCTCCCCGATCGCCCGCATCGGCGTCGAGCCCGAGGCCGTCGATGCGATCGGCAACCACGAGCAGGGACTCTGGGGCACTGCACCCGAGGAGCGGGTCCACCACGGCCTCAGCCGGGTGCAGAGCATGCTCGGGCACGAGGCGGTCGTGACCGCGTCGATCGGGGGCGGCCGGGCGCTCCGCGACCGGCAGCACCTCGTGCCCTGGGGCGATCGGGAGCCCGGGGACGCCCGGCCCAAGGAGCTGCCCTGGCCGGGCTCGCTCCCGCCGCCCCTGCCTCCCACGGTGTTCACCGAGCCCTCAGCGGCCCTGGTGCGCGGCCCGCGGGGCGAGCCCGTGTCGGTGGACGATCGCGGCGCGCTCGTCTCCGTCCCCGTCTACTTCGCGCTCGGAACCTCGCAGGCACGGCTCGAGCCCATCAGTGGCTGGGCCGGCCCCTGGCCCGTGGACGAGCGGTGGTGGGACGCACGGACGGCCACGCGCTACGACCGGTTCCAGGTCGTCGATGCGGCCGGCACCGCCTGGCTCCTGCTCTGCCGCGACGGGGAGTGGGCCGCGGAGGCCCGGTACGACTGACGGCCCTCCTCCTCCTCCTCCTCCGACCGCGCTCGACCCCACCTCTCAGAAGGAGCCCCATGGGCTGGAACAACCCGCCGATCCCCTGGTCGGAGTTCGAACGACGCCTCTCCTCGGGACGCAGGGCCGATGGCAGCCCCGTCCAGGGGGACGGAGGGGACAGCCCCGCATGGTCGCACAAGCGGCCGGCCTACACGGCGGGCGACGACGTCCGCTCCCCCGATCGGAAGGTGCCCTACGCCGAGCTGCACGCCCACTCCAACTTCAGCTTCCTCGACGGAGCGAACCGGCCCGAGCAGCTGGTCGAGGAGGCGGTCCGTCTCGGCATCGACACCCTCGCCCTGACCGACCACGACGGCCTGTACGGGATCGTCCGGATGGCCGAGGCGGCGCAGGGGCACCCCGTCCGGACCGCGTTCGGCGCCGAGCTCTCGCTCGGACTGCGCGCTCCCCAGAACGGCGTCGCCGATCCCGAGGGCTCCCACCTGCTGGTGCTCGCGCGTCGCGAGGAGGGCTACCACCGGCTCGCCCGCGCCCTGACGACCGCTCAGCTCGCCGGCGCCGAGAAGGGCAAGCCCAGCTACGACCTCGAGGAGCTCGCCCGGGCGGCAGGGGGCCACTGGATCGTCCTCACCGGATGCCGGAAGGGCGCTGTGCGCCAGGCGCTGGTCGCGAGCGGGGAGTCGGCGGCCGAGGAGGAGGTGCGCGAGCTCGTCCGCCTCTTCGGAGCCGCCAACGTGATCGTCGAGCTGTACGACCACGGCGATCCGCTCGCCTCGCTGCACAACGACCAGCTCGCCGGAATCGCGGAGCGCCTCGGACTGCGACGGGTGGCGACCGGGAACGTCCACTACGCCCGCCCCGAGGACCGTCCGCTGCAGACCGCGCTGGCGGCCGTCCGAGCACGGCGCAGCCTCGACGAGATGGACGGCTGGCTGCCCGCCGCCGCAGGAGCGCACCTGCGCTCCGGAGCCGAGATGGCCGAGCGGTTCGCGCGCTACCCGGGCTCCGTCGAGACAACGGTCCTCGTGGCCGACGAGATCGCCTTCGAGCTGGGCCGGGTCAGACCCCGGCTGCCCCGCCAGGAGGTCGGGGACGGGCACACGCCGATGAGCTGGCTGCGCGAGCTCGTGCGCCGCGCCGTGCCCGAGAAGTACCCGCAGGCCGACTCCGACGTGCTCGACCGGCTCGAGAAGGAGCTGGCGGTCATCGAGGCCAAGGACTTCCCCGGCTACTTCCTGATCGTCCACGACATCGTGCACTTCGCCAAGGGGAAGGGGATCCTCTGCCAGGGCCGCGGCTCCGCCGCGAACTCCGCGGTCTGCTACGTCCTGGGCATCACGGCGGTGGACTCGATCTTCTACGACCTCCCGTTCGAGCGCTTCCTCTCGAGCATCCGCGATGAGGAGCCCGACATCGACGTCGACTTCGACTCGGAGCGGCGCGAGGAGGTCATCCAGCACGTCTACGAGAAGTACGGCCGGCTGAACGCCGCGCAGGTGGCCAACGTCATCACCTACCGACCCAAGTTCGCCGTCCGCGACATGGCGAAGGCCCTGGGCTACAGCCCGGGCCAGCAGGACGGCTGGTCGAAGCAGGTCGAGTCCTGGGGTGCGATCGTCGAGAGCACCGACCACGACATCCCCGACGACGTCGTCGCCCTCGCCACCCGCGTCCTCGGCGCACCCCGGCACCTCGGGATCCACTCCGGCGGCATGGTGCTCACCGATCGCCCGGTGGGCGAGGTGTGCCCGATCGAGCCCGCGCGGATGGAGAAGCGGACCGTGCTGCAGTGGGACAAGGACGACTGCGCCTGGATGGGCCTCGTCAAGTTCGACCTGCTCGGTCTCGGGATGCTCGCCGCCCTGCAGTACACCTTCGACCTCGTCGCCGAGCACGTCGGCGAGAAGTGGGACCTCTCCACCCTCCCGCGGGAGGAGAAGGGCGTCTACGACCAGCTCTGCCGCGCCGACTCGATCGGGGTGTTCCAGGTCGAGAGCCGCGCCCAGATGGGCACCCTCCCCCGGCTGCAGCCGCGCCGCTTCTACGACCTGGTGATCGAGGTCGCCCTCATCCGTCCCGGCCCCATCCAGGGCGGAGCGGTGCACCCCTACATCCGGCGCAAGCTCGGCGAGGAGCCGGTGACGTACCAGCACCCCCTCCTCGTCACCCCTCTCAAGCGCACCCTGGGCGTCCCGCTCTTCCAGGAGCAGCTCATGCAGGTGGCCGTCGCGGTGGGCGACTGCAACGCCGAGGACGCCGACCTCCTGAGGCGGGCCATGGGGTCCAAGAGGGGCACGGAGAAGATCGAGACCCTGCGCGAGCGGCTCTACCAGGGCATGGAGCGCAACGGCATCACCGGCGAGGTGGCCGACGACATCTACACCCGGATCCAGGCCTTCGCGAACTTCGGCTTCGCCGAGAGCCACGCGATCAGCTTCGCCCTGCTCGTCTACGCGAGCGCGTGGCTCCGGCTCCACTACCCGGCGGCGTTCACGGCGGCCCTGCTCCGCGCGCAGCCGATGGGGTTCTACGCCCCGCACACGCTCGTCGCCGACGCCCGGCGGCACGGGGTGCGCGTCGAGTCGCCCGACGTGAACCGCTCGCTCGCGCACCCCGGACTCGAGGCGGCGGAGGAGGCGCCGCGTCCCCGACGTCGCGGGGCGGGGTACGGCCGGGAGGAGTGCCTCTCCCCTCATCAGCCGCCGACGGGTCTCTTCGACAGGTCGGAGCACTTCGACACCGACGACCACCGCCGTGACGCGCACTTCGTCATCCGGCTCGGGCTGGCCGGCGTGAAGGGCATCGGGGACGCCCTCGCCGAGCGCATCGTGGCCGAGCGCGAGCGGGGAGGCGCGTACGCGAGCATGTCCGACCTCTCGAGGAGGGTGGGGGCGAACGCGACCCAGCTCGAGGCGCTCGGCGCGGCGGGGGCGTTCGACTCGCTCGGCCTCGATCGTCGCCAGGCCCTCTGGGAGGCCGGGACGGCCGCCTCGGACCGCGAGGAGTTCCTCGCGGGATCGGTGGTCGCGGTCCAGCCCCCGCTGCTGCCGATGCTCTCCGCACAGGAGCGCGTCGTCTTCGACTTCTGGGCGACCGGCGTCTCGCCCGACGACCATCCGCTCCGTCACCTCCGCACCGATCTGCAGGCTCGTGGAGCGCGCTCCACGGCCGACCTCCCCGGCACCTCCTCCGGAACGCGGATCGAGGTCGCCGGGGTGGTGATCCACCGCCAACGTCCCTCCACAGCCGGCGGAGTGACCTTCATGAACCTCGAGGACGAGCACGGGATCCTCAACGTGATCTGCTCCGTCGGAGTATGGAACCGCTACCGGCGCATCGCCCGGGAAGCGCCCGCTCTGCTCGTCCGCGGAGTCCTCGAGCGCTCCCGGGAAGGCGTCACCAACCTGATCGCCGACCGCTTCGAACCCCTCTCGGTCGGCGCTCGAACGACCTCCCGCAACTTCCGATGACCACTGGCACCCGGCGACGACCGCTCCCGCGATCGCACGCTCCACGAGAAAGCGATCCGATGACCACCACCCACTCCGCCGGTCCGCTCCCGCACCTGGATGCGCCGCTGCTCGACGACAGGGATCTGCGCGAGCGGGTGTCCTCGCTGATCGGCCCGGCCTACCGCCGAGCCCTCTGGCCGATCCTCCTCGACCGCGAGGGCTTCCAGCTGCCGATCCTCTATCCCGTCGACGGGCTCCCGGTGCACCCCGACGAGGCGCGCACCGAGAGGATCGTCGCGACGCTCGCCAAGGCGGTCGCCCATCAGGAGGTCGGCTCGCTCGCCTTCGCGCTCGAACGGCCGGGCCGGGCCTTCCTCGGCGAGACCGACCGGGTGCTCGCCCGCTACCTGGCCGCCGCTTGCCACCGCCGCGCCATCCCGCTCCGAGCGCTGCTGCTCGTGCACGACGACGGCGTGCGCGTCGTCGCCGCCGCCGAGTACACGGCGACGCTGCGCTGACCGCCGACGACGGAGGGACGACCCGCCGCGAGGCGAGCCGTCCCTCCGCGGCGGTTCGAGGAGCCCCGGATCAGTCCGCGGTCGTGAGGGTGATCAGCAGCGAGGAGGCGCCGAGATCGACCTCGGTGTCGCCCGGCTGCACCGCGTACTCGCCGACGCCCAGGAGCGACTCGGCGACCTCGGGCAGCGGCACGCGCGTCGCCGCGTCGCCGACGTTGATCGCGATCGTCACCCGGCCGCGGCCCAGGGTCAGCCAGCGCTGCTCCTCATCGACGTCGACGACGAGCGAGCCGAACCGCGGATCGGTCAGCTCGGGGAATCGACGACGCAGGGCGCCGAGCTCGCGGTACACGCCGAGGATCCGGGCGTGCCGCCCCTCCTCGGCCTCGGACCAGTCGAGCCGCGATCGGGTGAAGGTCTCCGGATCCTGCGGGTCGGGAACGACCTCGGGGTCCCAGCCCATCTTCGCGAACTCCGCGATGCGGCCCTTCGCCGTCGCCTCGCCCAGGTCCTTCTCGGGGTGCGAGGTGAAGAACTGCCAGGGAGTCGACGCGGCCCACTCCTCGCCCATGAAGAGCATCGGAGTGAACGGGCCGAGCAGGGTGAGCGCCGCAGCGATCGCGAGCCGGCCCTCGTCGAGGGTCGCCGTGAGGCGGTCGCCGATCGCCCGGTTGCCGATCTGGTCGTGGTTCTGGCTGCAGACCACGAGACGCCAGGCGGGCATCCGCTCGGTGTCGATCGGCCGACCGTGGTGACGACCCCGGAAGGTCGAGAGGGTGCCGTCGTGGAAGAACCCGCGGGTCAGCACCTTCTCGAGGGCTCCGAGCGGGGCGAAGTCCTCGTAGTAGCCGGTGGTCTCGCCGGTCAGGGCGACGTGCACCGCGTGGTGGAAGTCGTCGCTCCACTGGGCGTCGAGACCGTAGCCGCCCGCCTCGCGCGGGGTGATCAGCGTCGGATCGTTGAGGTCGGATTCGGCGATCAGCGTGAGCGGGCGTCCCACGTGCGCCGAGAGGACCGCCACCTCCGACGCCATCTCCTCGAGCACGTGCACCGCCCGCTCGTCGACCAGCGCGTGGACCGCGTCCAGCCGCAGCGCGTCGACGTGGTAGTCGCGCAGCCACATCAGGGCGTTGTCGATGATGTAGCCGCGGACGACGTCCGAGCCCTCACCGTCGAGGTTGACGGAGCTGCCCCACGTGTTGGCCTTCTCGCTCTTGAGGTAGGGGCCGAACTCGGGGAGGTAGTTGCCGCTGGGACCGAGGTGGTTGTAGACCACGTCCTGGATCACGCCCATGCCGGCGCGGTGCGCCGCGTCGACGAACCGCTGGTACGCCTCCGGTCCCCCGTACGGCTCGTGGACGGCGTACCAGAGCACACCGTCGTAGCCCCAGTTGTGCGTGCCGTTCACCGCGTTGACCGGCAGGATCTCGATGAAGTCCACGCCCAGCGAGCGCAGGTGGTCGAGCTTGCCCGCCGCGGCGTCCAGCGTCCCCTCGGGGGTGAACGTGCCGATGTGCAGCTCGTAGATCACCGCTCCGGCCAGCTGGCGGCCCGTCCAGGCTCCGTCCTGCCACGCGTGCGCGGCCGGGTCGTAGGTGCGCGACAGCTCGTGCACCCCGCCGGGCTGGCGTCGCGAGCGCGGGTCCGGGAACGGCCCGGAGCCGTCGACGCGGTAGCCGTAGTCGACCTCACCGTCGGGAACGGAGCCGGAGACGCGCCACCAGCCCTCCTCGCCCCTCCTCGTCATCGCGACGGGGTCGCCGCCCTCGATCACGAGCTCGACGGCCGAGGCCTCGGGGGCCCAGACGTCGAAGCGGTCCGGCCCGGTGGTGGCGAGGGCGTAGCGGTAGGGGGTCGTACTGATCACGGGGAGCTCCTGAGCGGTTCGGCAGACGGGAGGAGGGGTGCCGGCCGGGGCGGAGAGCCCCGGCCGGAGGGTCAGGCGACCGGGACGAGCAGCGCGACCGGGAGTCCGCCGCCGAGGATCTCGGCGACGGGAGTGGTGCCTCCCGCGAAGGTGCGCCCGGTGAGCAGGTCCTGCACGGGGTGCCCCGGCAGCACGAGCACGGTCCCGCCCCACCCGCCGGACTGCTCGAGGCCGTGCGGGAGCCGCGTGGCGACGGTCAGGGCGCCTCCGCGATCGAAGGCGATGACGTGCTCCCGCGCCTCTCCGATGGCGAGGACCGGGGCGTAGCGCGTGAACAGCTCCGGACGGTCGCGGCGCAGTCGCAGCGCCCGCGAGGTGACGAGCAGCTTCGCGGCGCCCTCCTCGTCGATCCCGGGGACCCATCCTCCGTCGATCCGCTCGAGCAGGGAGCGCCGCTCGGCGAAGTCGACCGGACGGCGGTTGTCCGGATCGACGAGGGAGGTCTCCCAGAGCTCGCTGCCCTGGTAGACGTCCGGGATGCCGGGCGCCGTCAGCTGCACGAGCTTGGCGGAGAGGCTGTTCGACCAGCCCGTCGCCTGCACGCGGGCGACGGTCTCCTCGACGAGACGGCGGACCTCCGCGTCGTCGAACGCGGCGTCGACCGCCGCGTGCATCCGCTTCTCGAACGCCTCGTCGGGAGCGGTCCACTTCGTCGAGCTGCCCGCCTCCCGCGAGGCCTTCTCGGCGTAGGCGTGCAGGCGCTCGCGCGACGCGGGCCACGATCCGACGATCGCCTCCCAGAGGAGGTGCTCGACGGGTCCGTCCCCGAATCCGACCAGCGAGTGCAGCGCTCGCAGGGTCCCGGCCCAGACCTCGGGCTCCTCCGCGAGGGCCGTGATGCGCGCCCTCGTGTCCTCGCCCCGCTTCGTGTCGTGCGTCGAGAGGGTGGTGAGCGACGCCGGGAAGGAGGCCTGGCGCACGCCCTGACGGCGGTGGAACTCCTCGAGCTCGATGGAGAACTCCTCGGGGTCCGCCCCGACCTCGTTCAGCGACGTGAGCCGGCTGTACCGGTAGAAGGCCGTGTCCTCGACGCCCTTCGCCATCACCATGCCGGAGGTCTGCTGGAAGCGGACGGAGACGGGAGTGCCGGTCTCGCCGAGCAGCTCCGCGACCCGGTCGATCGTGCGGGCGATCTCCGGGCGGCGGTGCACGGCGTCGACGCGGGCGTGCTCGAGGTGCTCCGCTCCGTACGGGAGATAGCTGCGGTACACCGGGAACGTCGCGAGCAGCTCGGCGAGCGCGTCGTCCGCCCCGTCGACCTCGGGGATCAGGCGGGCGAGCCGCAGGACCTCGGAGCGGAGGATCCCGTCCGCGATGCCGCGCTTGGTGTCGTGGATCAGATCGGCCCAGACGACGGGCGAGCCGCCGCCGCCGAGCTCCGCGTCCAGTCCCTCCAGCACGGGCCGCGAGTCGGCGTCCACCAGGACCCGGTCGATGTCGGCGAGTGCGTCGTAGCCGGTCGTGCCCACGGTGGCCCAGTGCGCCGGAAGCGTCTCGTCGCCCTCGAGGATCTTCTCGACCCAGACCGGCGCTCCGCCGATGGCGCGCGCGAGGTCGTCGAGGTACCCGCCCGGGTCGGCGAGGCCGTCCGGGTGATCGACCCGGAGGCCGTCGGCCAGCCCCTCCGCGAACCAGCGGACGATCTCGCGGTGCGAGGCGTCGAACACCTCGGGTCGCTCGACGGTGATCGCGGCGAGGGTGTTCACCGCGAAGAAGCGGCGGTAGTTGAGCTCCGCGTCCGCCCGGCGCCAGTTCACCAGCTCGTAGCTCTGACGCTCGTGCACCACCCGACCGGAGTCGCCGGGCTCGGCGGTGCCGGGCGCGATCGGCAGGCGGTTCTCGTAGTAGTGCAGCTCGTCGCCGACGACCTCGAGGGCGTCGAGCTCGCTGTCGCTGTCGCCCTCGCTCGCGCCGTCTCCCAGGATCGGGACGCGCAGCTTGCCGCCGCCCGCCTCCCAGTCGACGTCGAACGCCGTCGCGTAGCGGGACGACGTCCCGTTCTTCAGGAGGTCCCACCACCAGGAGTTCTCGCTCGGCGTCGCGACGCCCATGTGGTTCGGCACGATGTCGATCAGGACGCCGAGGCCCTCGGCCCTGGCGGCGGCCGCGGCGCGGGCCAGGCCCTCGCCTCCGCCGCGCGCCGGATCGACCTGCGAGTGGTCGACGACGTCGTAGCCGTGGTCGGAGCCGGACTCGGCCGTCAGCAGCGGGGAGAAGTAGAGCCAGTCGGCGCCGAGCGAGCGCACGTAGTCGGCGATCTGCGCCGCCTCGTCGAGATCGAAGCCGGAGCGGATCTGGAGTCGGTAGGTCGAAGCGGGCAGTCGCACGTCAGGCTCCTGTCGAAGAGGCGGTCGCGGAGTCGGTCGACTCCGCGTGGGGGCTGGTGGTTCCGACGATCGGGATCGCCGAGGTGGCGGCGAGCGAGGCGAGGGAGGCGGCGACGGAGTGGTCGACCTCGGGCTCGGGCGCGCTGTGCTCCTGGAGGATCACGAGCGACTTCGCCTGGACGGTGAGCATCGCCCCCGCCGGACGCGGCACGGAGTCGGCCTCGGCACCCGCCGTGTCGACGAGCACCGCCCACGCCAGCGCGTACTCGTCGCTCGGGATCGTGAACTCGACGTCGACGTCATCGGCGTTGAAGTAGAGGAGGAAGCTGTCGTCGGTCACCGGCTGGCCGCGCTCGTCGCGCTCGCGGATGCCGTTGCCGTTGAGGTAGATGCCCACCGAGCGGTCCAGACCGGAGTCCCAGTCCGACGGCGTCATCTCGGTGCCGTCCGACTTGAACCAGACGATGTCGGGCAGGGGCTCCTCGGAGCCGCGCAGCACGGGGCGTCCGTCGAAGAAGCGGCCGCGGCGGAACGTCGGGTGCTCGGCGCGGAGGCGGATCAGCGCCGCCGTGAACTCCAGCAGCGGGCGGTCGGCGGTCGACCAGTCGATCCAGGTCAGCTCGCTGTCCTGGGCGTAGGTGTTGTTGTTGCCGTTCTGGGTGCGCCCGAGCTCGTCTCCGTGCAGGATCATCGGGACGCCCTGCGAGATGAGCATGGTCGCCAGGAAGTTGCGCTGCTGCCGCGCACGCAGTCCGAGCACGGTCGGGTCGTCGGTGGGGCCCTCGACGCCGTGGTTCCACGAGCGGTTGTGGGACTCGCCGTCGTTGCCGTCCTCCCCGTTCGCCTCGTTGTGCTTCTCGTTGTACGAGACCAGGTCGCGCAGGGTGAAGCCGTCGTGAGCGGTGACGAAGTTGATCGACGCGACCGGGTAGCGGCCCGATCGGGCGTAGAGGTCGGCCGACCCCGTGAGGCGCGAGGCGAACTCGCCCATCGTGGAGGGCTCCCCGCGCCAGAAGTCGCGCACCGTGTCGCGGTACTTGCCGTTCCACTCCGTCCACTGCGGGGGGAAGTTGCCCACCTGGTACCCGCCGGGGCCCACGTCCCAGGGCTCGGCGATGAGCTTCACCTGCGAGACCACGGGGTCCTGCTGCACGAGCTCGAAGAAGGTGGAGAGGCGGTCGACGTCGTAGAACTCCCGGGCGAGCGCCGAGGCGAGGTCGAAGCGGAATCCGTCGACGCGCATCTCGGTGACCCAGTACCGCAGCGAGTCCATGATCAGCTGCAGCGAGTGCGGGTGCCGGACGTTGAGGGTGTTCCCCGTGCCGGTGTAGTCCATGTAGTAGCGCTTGTCGTCGTCCACGAGGCGGTAGTACGCCTCGTTGTCGATGCCGCGGAAGGACAGCGACGGACCGAGGTGGTTGCCCTCGGCGGTGTGGTTGTACACCACGTCGAGGATGACCTCGATGCCGGCCGCGTGCAGAGCGCGCACCATGCTCTTGAACTCCTGGACCTGCTGGCCCTGGTCGCCCGTGGAGGAGTAGGTGTTCTGCGGCGCGAAGAAGCCGATGGTGTTGTAGCCCCAGTAGTTCGACAGCCCCTTCTCGATCAGCGTCGAGTCGTTGACGAACTGGTGCACGGGCATCAGCTCGATCGCCGTGATGCCCAGGTGCTTGAGGTGCGCGATGACCGCGGGGTGAGCGACGCCCGCGTACGTGCCGCGCAGCTCCTCCGGGATGTCGGGGTGGCTCTTGGTGAGGCCCTTCACATGCGCCTCGTAGATGACCGTGCGGTCGTACGAGATGCGCGGTCGGCGATCGCCGGCCCAGTCGAAGAACGGGTTGATGACGACGCCCATCATCATGTGCGGCGCCGAGTCCTCGTCGTTCGTCGAGTCGGGATCGCCGAAGGTGTACGAGAAGAGCGACTGGTCCCAGTCGATCTCGCCCGCGACGGCCTTCGCGTAGGGGTCGAGCAGCAGCTTGTTCGGGTTGCAGCGCTGACCGGCGGCCGGGTCGTACGGACCGTGGATGCGGTAGCCGTACTTCTGACCGGGCTGCACCTGCGGCAGGTAGCAGTGCCAGACGTAGGCGTCCGACTCGAGCACGTCGACTCGCGTCTCGGTGCCGTCGTCGTCGAAGAGGCAGAGCTCGACGCGATCGGCGATCTCGCTGAAGAGAGCGAAGTTCGTGCCGCTTCCGTCGAAAGTGGCGCCCAAGGGGTAGGCGGTTCCGGGCCAGGTCTCCACGAGACTCCTCTGGGGTGTGGTCTCGGGCGATCCGGATGAGGCCGTCGTTCGGTCCGCGGATGCCCGACGTCGGGGGTGGTGGTCCCTCGCCTCAGCGACGGACCGACTGCCCACCTTAGCGAGGGACTCCTCCGCCTCAGCCGGGAGGCCCGGGCCGGCGGCGGTCACGAGCGGCCGTCCTCGTCACCGATCGCGGAGGCCGGGCGGGGGCGCGACGATCGGATCGGGAGGAGCGGCGAGGTCACGCTTGGAACAGTACGGGCGGTGCCGATCCTGCCGGAGGGGCTGGCGCCGCGCCCGGATGATCGGCTAGCGGGGCGCTCCGGGTCAGTGCGAGCCGATCCTGCGCCGCAGCAGGTCGATGCGGGCCTGCAGCTGCGTCACGCTGGCCTGCGCGACCGCCGGGCCGCCGCAGAGCCGGCGCAGCTCGGTGTGGACCTGCCCGTGGGTCTCCCCCGTGTTGCGGGCCCACAGCCCGACGAGCGAGTTCAGGAGGCTCCGCTGCTCCTTGAGCGTGCGGTAGAGGGGGGCCGGGATCTCGCTCTCCTTCGCCTCGGGCGCGGCCGCAGCCGCACCCGGGCGGGTGCCCGCGCGCTTCGCCTGCCGCTGCTGGCGGTGCTGCAGGAGCTCGCGCACCTGATCCGGCTCCAGGAGCCCGGGCAGGCCGATGAAGTCGAGCTCCTCCTCGCTCTCGACCTCGACCTCCATCCCGAACTCGGCGCCCTCGTAGACGACCCGGTCGAACGTCGCGGCGGAGCCGAGCGACTCGAAGCGCCCCTCCTCGAGGAGCTCGGAGGACGCCTTCTCCTGCCGCTCGGCGTCGGCCATCAGGTCGGCCTCGGGGTACTCCTCGTCGTCCGAGCTCTTGCGGTCCAGCGCGTGGTCGCGCTGCTGCTCCATCGAGCTCGCCAGCGCCAGCAGACCCGGCACGTTGGGGAGGAAGATCGACGCGGTCTCGCCGCGGCGGCGGGCGCGCACGAATCGGCCGATCGCCTGGGCGAAGAACAGCGGAGTCGAGGCCGACGTCGCGTACACGCCGACGGCGAGTCGCGGCACGTCGACGCCCTCGGACACCATGCGCACGGCGACCATCCACCGGCTCGTGTCCTTCGAGAACTCCTCGATCCGGTCGCTCGCCTCCTTCTCGTCCGAGAGGACGACGGTGACGGGCTCGCCGCTGATCTCGCGGAGCATCGCGGCGTAGGCGCGGGCCGCGTAGTGATCGGTGGCGATGATCAGGCCGCCGGCGTCGGGGATCGCCCGGCGCACCTCGCTCAACCGGGTGTTCGCGGCCCGCAGCACCGAGGGGATCCAGTCGCCCTTGGGGTCCAGCGCCGTCCGCCAGGCCTGCGAGGTGATGTCCTTCGTGTTGCCCTCGCCGAGGCGCGCCTCCATCTCGTCGCCCGCCTTCGACTTCCAGCGCATCTGCCCGGCGTAGACCATGAACAGGACGGGACGGACGACTCCGTCGGCGAGTGCGCGGCCGTAGCCGTAGGCGTAGTCCGTCAGGGACGTGCGGATGCCCTCCTCGTCGGGGAGGTAGCTGACGAAGGGGATCGGCGCGGTGTCGGAGCGGAACGGCGTGCCCGTCAGGGAGAGCCGGCGCACCGCGGGCTCGAACGCCTCGCGGATCGCGTCGCCCCAGCTGAGCGCGTCGCCGCCGTGGTGCACCTCGTCGAGGATCACGAGGGAGCGCCCCGAGAGCGTGAGCTCGCGGTGCAGCTCGGGGCGGACCGCGATCTGGGCGTACGTCACGGCGACGCCGTGGTAGTGACGGGCGTGGCGCCCCATCCTGTTCGTGAAGGTGGGGTCGAGCCGGATGCCGACCCTGTGCGCGGCCTCCGCCCACTGTCGCTTGAGGTGCTCGGTCGGCGCGACCACCGTGATGCGGTCGACGGTGCGGTTGTGCAGGAGCTCGGCCGCGAGTCGGAGCGCGAAGGTGGTCTTGCCGGCGCCCGGCGTCGCCGCGGCGAGGAAATCGCGCGGCTCGGTCTGGAAGTAGGCCTCGAGGGCCTCCGCCTGCCACGCGCGCAGCTTGTTCGCCGTGCCCCACGGAGCGCGTCCGGGGAACGACGGGGACAGGTGCTCCGCAGCGGAGGTGCCGACCTGATGACCGAAGCTCGAGGGACTGTTCACGTGCGCCAACGCTAGCCGACGGCACCGACACCGGCTCCCCGGCCGCGCGATCGAGCGCCGCTCGGCGCGGTGGGCGGGCGTGTCGCGATCGTCCGCACGACGGATCCCGCCGCGCCGGTCCCGGAGCAGAATGGAGGGATGGTCGAGCAGCGTCATCCGTGGTCCCGCTACGTCGCCCTCGGCGACTCCTTCACCGAGGGGATCGGCGATCCGGAGCCCGCGAGCCCCGGCGGGCACCGCGGCTGGGCCGACCGGGTGGCCGAGGTCCTCGGCAGCCAGGTCGACGACTTCGCCTACGCCAACCTCGCCGTCCGGGGGAAGCTGCTGCAGCAGATCCTCGACGAGCAGATCGAGCCGGCGCTGGCGCTGCGTCCCGACCTCGTCACGATCTCCGCGGGCGGCAACGACGTCATCCGCCCGGGGACCGACCCGGACGACATCGCGTCGCGGTTCGAGGCGGGGCTCGCCCGCCTGCGCTCGGACGACGCCACGGTGGTGCTCTTCACGGGCGTCGACGTCGGCTTCTCCCCCGTCTTCGGCCGGATCCGGGGCAAGGTCGCGATCTACAACGAGAACCTGCGCGCTCTCGCGAAGCGCTACGACTGCATCGTCGCCGACCAGTGGTCGCTCCAGGAGATCCAGGACGTGCGGATGTGGGCGCCCGACCGCCTGCACCTCAACCCGCACGGGCACCACGAGGTCGCGCGCATGGTCCTCGACGCGCTCGCCGTCGAGAACTCCCTGCGGCCCCTCGCACCCGAGCCGCTGCCGACGCCCACCTGGCGCGCCGCGCGGACGGAGGACGTCAAGTGGGCGAGGGAGTACCTCGTCCCGTGGGTCCTGCGCCGGGTGCGGCACCAGTCCTCGGGCGACTTCATCACGGCCAAGCGGCCGTCGGCCGAGCCCTACCGCAGCGATGCCGACCGGGCGCAGCCCGCTCCGTCGGCCCCCGGGTCCGCCGCTCCCGGCAACGCGACGCCCGAGCAGGTCGCCGCCGACATCGCGACCGCCGGCGTCCGCATCGTCGTCGACGGCGCCGATTAGCCGAGCAGCTCGGCCGGGTGCGTCAGGCGCCAGCCGAATCCGGGGTCCTCGATCGCGCCGTCGGCCACGAGGGGCAGCTCGTACGGCGTGCCGTCGACCTCGACGGTGACGGTCCCGACGCTCGATCCGTCCGAGACGGTCTCGAGCGGATCGAGGGCGACGGTCGTGCTCGTCGTCGCGGCGCCCCAGGTCAGCACGGACCGCGCCTCTGCGGTCTCCGCCACCGCCGAGTCCCCCCAGAGGCTGGTGTACGAGCCGAAGTCCTGCCCGTCGGCCGCCAGCGGGAGCGTGCGGAACCCCGCCTCCACGCTCGGGAGCAGCGTCAGGATGTCGGCGGCGAGCTGAGGATGCGTGCGCGCACCCACGACGACTCCCACGAGCGTGACCGGCTGACCCTCGACCGTCGTGTCGACCGAGAACAGCAGGCAGGACCCCGCCTCGTCCGTCGTCCCGGTCTTGATCCCGTCCACTCCCCCGCGGCCGAGCAGCGTGTTCGTGTTCTCGATCGTGCCCACTCCGGGGATGTCCGCGGTGGGCAGGGCGACGATCGGCGCCAGCACCGGATCGGCGACGAGGAGCTCGCCCAGCCGCACCATGTCGGCGGTCGTGCTCACGGTCTCCGGGGAGAGCCCGCTCGTGTCGGTGACGACCGTGCGGGCGAGGCCCTGCCCGTCGAGCCAGGCGCGCGCGGCGGCGAGGTACGCCTCCTCCGACCCGAACGCCCAGATCGCGAGCGACTTGGAGTAGTTGTTCGCGGAGGGGAGCATCAGCACGGTCAGCGCCTCGCGCTGGGTGAGCTCGAGTCCGGCCGACACCGGGGCGACCGAGCCGTTCTCGGCCAGTGACTCGGCGTAGTAGCCGACGTCCGCGTCGGTGAACGTGATCGTCTCCCCGTCGGTCCCCTCGGCGATCGGCTTCGCGGAGAGGATCACGAGCGCCGTGACGACCTTCGCGATGCTGCCCGTCGGCACCGGATCGGCGGAGCCGTAGCGCGCGAGGACGCCGTCCTGCTCCGCGCCGTCGAAGCCGAGCGCGGTGATCGCTCCCGAGCCGTACGACGGCCACGCGAGGGCGGGATCCTCGAGCACCGTGGGGGACGTCCGCGCCACCAGGGCGGTGGCCTCCGGCAGATCGGCGCTCGCCGCCGTCGCCGCGTACGCCCCGCCACCGCCGACGACGACCGCGGCGAGCACCGCGGCCACGATCGCCGCCGGGCGGACGCGGCGGCGCGGGGCGGAGGCGGGAGGGGCCGGGTTCTCGGCCTCCACTGCTCCGAAGACGTCGAGCGGCGAGTTGTCGGGTCGCGTCGGGGAGCTCACCCCGTCATCGTAGGCGGGGCGCGCCGCGCTGCCGGGGACCCCGCCGGGACGGTCGCGCCTCAGCGTGCGCCCGGTCGCGTCAGCGCCCAGAGCGCCACGGCGCCCGCGGACGCCACGTTGAGCGAGTCGACCCCGTGCAGCATCGGGATCGTGACGACGGTGTCCGCCGCGTCCAGCGCCGCGCGGCTCAGTCCGTCGCCCTCGGCCCCGAGCACGACGGCGACCCGCTCGGGCCGACCGGCCGCGTACGCGTCCAGCGGCACCGCGTCGGGGGCGAGCGCGAGCGCGGCGATGGAGAAGCCCGCCGCCAGCAGCTCCTCGCGCGCCGGTCCCCACTCGGGCGTCCTGGTCCACGGCACCTGCAGGACGGTTCCCATGCTGACCCGGACGCTCCGGCGGTAGAGCGGATCGGCGCAGCGCGGCGTGACGAGGACCGCGTCGGCCCCCATCCCCGCGGCCGCGCGGAACACCGCGCCGACGTTCGTGTGGTCGACCAGGTCCTCCAGGATCACGACGAGCCGCGCGTCCGCGAGCAGCTCCGTCACGGAGGGGAGCACGGGCCGGTGCATCGAGGCCAGCGCCCCGCGGTGCAGGTGGAAGCCGGTGAGCTCCTCGATCATCGCGTCCGGGGCGACGAAGACGGGGACCTCGGGGAAGCGCTCGAGCACCTCCGCGGCGTCCGGCAGCCGCTTCTCCTGGACCAGGACCGACCGCGGACGGTGCCCCGCGTCGAGCGCGCGGCCGATCACCTTCGACGACTCCGCGATGTAGAGGCCGCCCTCCGGCTCCAGCACCCGCCGCAGGGCGACATCGGTCAGCCGGTGGTAGTCGGCGAGGAGGGGGTGGTCGAGGTCCGCGATGTGCACGATCGGCATCCCGGCACCCTAGGGCACCGGGGCGCTCTAGACTTCGAGACGGGCCCGTCGCACTCGCGGGGCCCGCTGACGGGAGGCGCGGATGGAGTCGAGTCCGACACCGGACGCCGACGGCACGCGTGCCGAGGCTATCGAGCAGGCCGTCGAACTCCTCAGCGGACGCCGCATCGCCGCCGTCACGGGGGCGGGCGTCAGCACCGACTCCGGCATCCCGGACTACCGCGGGGCGGGAGCGCCCGTGCGCACTCCGATGACCTACTCGCAGTTCGTCGCCGACCCGGAGTACCGCAAGCGCTACTGGGCGGGCAGCCAGATCGGCTGGCGGCGCTTCACGAGCACCCTGCCCAACGACGGGCACCGCGCGCTGGCGCGCCTGGAGGAGAACGGCGTGCTCACCGGGGTCGTCACGCAGAACGTCGACGGTCTGCACGTGCGCGCCGGGTCCCGACGCGTGGTCGATCTCCACGGCTCCGCCGACCGCGTGCGCTGCATGACCTGCGGGCAGTACTTCGCCCGCGACGCCGTGGCCGACCGCATCGCCGAGGCGAACCCCTGGCTCGACGACCCGGGAGTCTCCTCCCTGAACCCCGACGGCGACGCCGAGGTCCACGACGTCTCGGCCATGACCGTGCCCGCGTGCACCGTCTGCGGCGGGATCCTCAAGCCGGACATCGTCTTCTTCGGCGAGTTCATCCCGACGGAGCGGTTCCAGGAGGCGCGCGCCATCGTCGCGGGCGCCGACGCCCTCCTCGTGGCCGGCTCGTCCCTCGTCGTGAACTCGGGCATCCGCTTCCTCGAGATCGCCCGTCGCGGCAAGATGCCGATCGTCATCGTCAACCGCGGCACCACCAAGGGCGACTCCCGCGCCGCGATCAAGATCGACGGCGGCACGAGCGAGGTCCTCCGCGCCCTCGCCGACCGCCTGCCCGCCCGCTGACGAGGGCGTCGCCCTCCCCGCTCCTCGAGAGGCTCCCCGTGACCCAGCTCACCCTCGTCCGCCACGGTCAGACCGACTGGAACGCCGCCCGCCGCATCCAGGGCGCCAGCGACATCCCCTTGAACGACACCGGCCGGTCCCAGGCTCGCGCCGCCGCGCGGATCCTGGGCGAGCGCTCCTGGGACGCGGTCGTCTCGAGCCCGCTGCAGCGCGCCCACGAGACCGGCGCGATCATCGCCCGCGGACTCGGACTGCCCGAGCCGGTCGTGGTGCCCGGCCTCGCCGAGCGCGCCTACGGCGAGGCGGAGGGGATGACCGGCGACGACCTCCGGGCGCTCTTCCCGGGCGGCATCGAAGGAGCGCGGATCCCCGGCTGCGAGACGCGGTCCGAGGTGGTCGCCCGGGCCACGGAGGCTCTGCTCGAGGTCGCCGAGCGCTTCCCCGACCAGCGGGTGATCGTCGCGACGCACGGAGCCGTGATCGGCAGCCTCCTCCGCTCGCTCAGCGAGGACGCTCTGCCGCCCCAGGGCATCACCGTCGGCAACGGCTCGCGGCACGACTTCGCGATCGTCGACGGCGCGCTGCGGATCGTCGCGTTCGACGACTCCGGCGACGTGGTCGTGGTGGACGCCGATCTCGACGACGTCCTGAGCCCGACCGCGGGCTGAGGACCCCGGCTCTCAGCGGCGGCCGAGGTCCGTCAGCAGCTCGAAGAGCGTGCGGGCGGAGTGCCGCCACGAGTACGCCGCGGCGCGCTCGCGCGAGCGGGCGGATCGCTCCCGCCAGAGCACCGGGTCCTCGAGGGTCCGCACGCCCCGCGCGACATCCTCGGCGCTCGTGGGATCGACCAGCACCGCGGCGTCTCCGGCGATCTCGCGGAAGATCGGGATGTCGCTCACTACGACCGGCGTGCCGAGCGCCATGGCCTCGACCAGGGGGATCCCGAATCCCTCGTCCCGGCTCGCGCTGACGAGCGCGCTCGCCCGGGCGAGCACCGAGCGGTAGGTGGCGTCGTCCGCCCCCTGGTGGAACACCAGCTTCGCCGTGGGCGCGAGCGAGCGCAGCGTCTCGACGGTCTCCTCGCTCGCCCGGCTCATCAGGTGCAGCTCGTAGTCGGGCAGGAGGCGCATGGCGCGCGCCAGCGTCTCGACGTTCTTGTAGGGCATGTACGAGCCCATGTAGACGAGCGAGCGCGCCCCCGAGCGATCGGGCAGCGAGGCGGCGAGGGCTGCGCTGGCCTCGTCCGGAGCCGACGCGGCGTTCGGGACGACGACGACGGGTCGCGTGGTGAGGCGGTGCTCCCGGATCAGGGTGCGGGTCGTCTCCGACACCGTCACCACGGCGTCCGCGCGCTGCAGGAGCCGGCGCTGCGGCCACCAGGCGAGGTGGTACAGCCGCCACAGTCCCCGCACGGGCAGCGGCAGATCGCGCGGAGGCGTGCGGTGGCGGTAGTAGATGAGGTCGTGGACCGTGAGCACGAGCCGGTAGCGGCGACCGAGCGACCCCATGGTCTGCATCGGCGAGAAGACCACGTCGGGTTTCAGCCGGTTCACGAGCAGCGCGACGAACGGCTCGAACGGGCCCGTCGGGGACGTCACCCTCTCCCACGGCAGATCGGGCAGCATCGCGAGCTGCCGGCGATCGCTGATCAGCATCGTCACGTCGTGCAGGGCCGACAGCTCGCGCACGAGCTCGGCCGTGTAGCGGCTGATGCCGTCGTGGCGCTCGAGGCGGGTGTACCGGCAGTCGACGACGATCCTCATCGGTCGATCCCCTCCTCGAGGGCGCGGCGGACGACGGCGGCGGCCTCGTCGGGGGTCTCGTAGTGGATGAGGTGGCCGACGCCGTCGATCACGTGCAGGCGCGCGTGGGGCAGCGCCTCGAGGAGCCGGTGCTGCGCGGCGATCGGCGTGATGTCGTCCTGCGCGGCGGCGATGAGCTGCGTCGGCACCGTGATCCGGGCGGCGTACTCGCCGACATCGTGCGAGACGGAGGCGCGGAAGGCCTCCAGCACCGTGTCGCGCGACGCGAACGCGCTGAAGTAGCGGTCGTGCTGATCGTGCACGAAGCGCCGCAGAGCCGGCTCCCTCGTCTTCACCATCGAGAGGCTCATGATCCGCACGACGAGCGGATCGCGCAGGAGCCGGTAGCCCAGCGCCCGCGGGAGCACGGCGCCGAGCCGGTAGTAGAGAACGGCCAGCCGGGTGAGCACCCCGCGGGGCCCGGCGAGCGCGGGGGCGGAGATCGGATTCACCAGCACGAGCAGGGGGGTCGGCAGCCCGCCCGCGACGGCCGCGGCCGCGACGATCGAGCCGAAGGAGTGACCGAGCACGACCGCCTCGCCGCGCAGCCCCAGCGCGCCGAGGAACTCCCCGAGCCAGGCCGCGTAACCGTCGACGTCGTGCGCGTGGGCGGTCATCGGCGGCGAGGCGCCGAAGCCGGGCAGGTCAGGGGCGATAACCCGGACGTCCGCCCCGCCGGCCAGCAGCCGGGCGATCACGGGCTCGAGGCCGTGGTGCTCGCCGCGGAAGCCGTGCACCAGGACGATCACCGTCGCAGCATCGTCGGAACCGTAGGTCCAGTAGGCGGTGGACGCCCCGGAGACGGCCGCGGAGGCCTCCCGGATCGGGAGTCGTCCGAGGTCGGCGGCGTAGGGCGAAGCGACGGTCATCTCGGTACCCCATCGTAGGCAAAGCTCCCCGAACTTCTCGCCGCAACGCCTTGCGTGGCCGCGATCCGAGCCGGGAGCATGAACACGCGCTCGCATCGCGACGCACCGCCCCGTCCTCGTGACGGTCATCCGCTCAGGCAGCAGCAGAAGGAGCACCGTGAGCTTCACGTCGCCGATCCAACTCCCCGGACTCGCCCTCGATCCCCAGTGGTACCGCCGTGCGGTGTTCTACGAGGTCATGATCCGGTCGTACTACGACTCGAACGGGGACGGCGCCGGCGACATCAACGGACTGGCGTCCAAGCTCGACTACCTGCAGTGGCTCGGCATCGACGCGCTCTGGCTGCCGCCCTTCTACATGTCGCCGCTGCGCGACGGCGGCTACGACGTCTCGGACTTCAAGGCGATCCTCCCCGAGTTCGGCACGATGGAGGACTTCCGCGATCTGGTGCGCAAGGCGCACGAGCGCAACATGCGCATCGTCATGGACTTCCCGCTGAACCACACCAGCGACCAGCACGAGTGGTTCCAGCAGTCGCGATCCGACCCCGAGGGCCCCTACGGCGACTTCTACGTCTGGAACGACACCGACGACCGCTACCCCGACATCCGCATCATCTTCGTCGACACCGAGGACTCGAACTGGGCCTTCGACTCCGAGCGCCGCCAGTTCTACTTCCACCGCTTCTTCTCGCACCAGCCGGACCTCAACTTCGAGAACCCGGCCGTGCACGAGGCGATCCACGACGTGGTCAAGTTCTGGCTCGACCTCGGTGTCGACGGCATCCGCCTGGACGCGATCCCGTACCTCTACGAGTCCGACGAGGGCAACGGCGAGGGCGAGCCGCCGACGCACGACTTCATCAAGAACCTCCGCCAGATGGTCGACCGCGACTACCCCGGCCGGATCCTGATCGCGGAGGCGAACCAGTGGCCGCGCGAGGTCGCCGCGTTCTTCGGCACCGAGGAGGAGCCGGAGTGCCACATGGCCTTCGACTTCCCGGTCATGCCCCGCATCTTCTACTCGCTCCGCGCGCAGACGGCCAACGAGCTGAAGAAGGTCCTGTCCGAGACCTTCGACATCCCCACCGGAGCCGCGTGGGGCGTGTTCCTGCGCAACCACGACGAGCTCACGCTCGAGATGGTCTCCGAGGAGTACCGCCAGGCGATGTACGGCTGGTACGCCTACGACCCGCGGATGCGCTCCAACATCGGCATCCGGCGCCGCCTCGCGCCGCTGCTCGACAACTCCCGCGCCGAGCTCGAGCTGATCAACGCCCTGCTCTTCTCGCTCGCGGGCAGCCCGTTCCTCTACTACGGCGACGAGATCGGGATGGGCGACAACATCTGGCTCAACGACCGCGACGCCTCCCGCACGCCGATGCAGTGGACGCCCGACCGCAACGCCGGCTTCTCGGCTGCCGACCCCGGCAAGCTCGTGCAGCCGATCGTGCAGTCGCTCGTCTACCACTACAACCAGGTCAACGTGGAGGCGCAGCTCGCCCAGTCCCGCTCCCTCCTGCACTGGATGCGGAACGTGCTGCACGTGCGCCGCGGGCACCCGGCCTTCGGCCTGGGCTCCATGCGCGTGCTCGAGACCGACCACGAGTCGGTGCTCGCCTTCGTCCGCGACTACGCGGGCTCCGGGAGCGCCATGGGCGACCAGCCGGAGGAGGTGCTCTGCGTCTTCAGCTTCAACCACAACCCGGTGTCGGTCACCATCACCGACCCCGAGAACCCGGGATCGACGCTGAGCGATCTCTTCGGCGGCGGCCGCTTCCCCGGCTTCTCCGAGGACGGCACGCTGACCATGACGCTTGGCACACAGGGCTTCTTCTGGCTCCACGTCGCCAAGGCGGGTCACGAGCGCTGACCCGCGCCCGCGGGGCTTCCGGCCGATGTCGGAGGCCCCGCCTAGGCTGTCCGCGTGAGCATCACCGCAGCGACCGAGCCGACCCTGTTCGATCACGACGCGTTCACCGACGGAGTCCTCGGGCACGATGCCGCACCTCTCCGGGGCGGCGCGGAGCTCGCTCCCGCGGAGGGTGCGCCCTGGTTCGATCTGCTGGCCGTCTTCGACCTCGAGACCACGGGCATCGACGTGCGCACGAGTCGCATCGTCACCGCGCACGTGGGCGTGATCGGAGCCGACGGCGAGCCGATCGAGGGCACCACCTGGCTCGCCGATCCCGGCGTCGAGATCCCCGCGGGCGCCAGCGCGGTCCACGGCATCAGCACCGAGCACGCCCGGGCGCACGGCCGCCCCGCGGGCGAGGTCGTCGCCGAGGTGTCGGAGGCCCTGCGCTCCCTGCTCGCTCGGGGCGTCCCGGTCGTCGTCTACAACGCCCCCTACGACCTCTCGCTCCTGGCGCACGAGGCGCGCCGGTGGGGCGTGCCGGTGCTCATCGATCCGAGCCCCGTCATCGACCCGCTCGTCATCGACAAGGCGGTCGACCGCTACCGCAGGGGCAAGCGCACGCTCACCCTCGCCGCCGAGCACTACGGAGTGAGCCTCACCGAGGCGCACGACGCCGGAGCCGACGCCGTCGCCGCCGGTCGGGTCGCCCAGGCGCTGGGCCGCGCGTTCGCCGACGAGCTCGGAGTCGGCGCCGACGCCCTGCACTCCCTGCAGATCGACTGGTGCCGCGACCAGGCCGAGTCGTTCCAGGAGTACATGCGCCGGGTGCGCGACGAGTCGTTCGTCGCCGACGGGGAGTGGCCCGTCCGCCACTGAGCCGCCGCGCTCAGGTGAGCGTGCGGCCGTCGTGCAGCAGCTCGACGTACTCCCTGATCCTGCGCTCACGCGACTCCGGGCGCTTGAGCTGCTGCAGCCGGAAGAGGAACGCGAAGCGCTTCTGCCCGCCGACCGTGTCGAAGAAGGCGCGGGCCGTCGGATCCGCCTCGAGGGCCGCGAGCAGGTCGGGAGGCACCTCCGCGCCCTTCTGCCGATACGCCGCGTCCCAGCGCCCGTCGGTCTTCGCCCGCTCGATCTCAGCGAGTCCGGCGGGCCGGATGCGTCCCTCCTCGAGCAGTCGGGCGACGTGCTCGCGGTTCACCTGCGACCAGGGGCTCGCCCGCCGGCGAGGAGTGAACGCCTGGAGCTTGAACTGCTCGTCGAAGGCTCCCGCCTGCCCGTCGATCCAGCCGTGGCAGAGAGCGACGTCGAGCGCCTCGGCGTAGGTCAGGCCGGGTTCGACGGCCGCCTTCTTCCGCAGCTTCAGCCGCACGCCGCCGGGGTCGGGGGCGTCCGCGAGGTACTCGTCCCACTGCGCGGCGGTGACGAACGGCAGGATCGGCTTGTCGGCGAAGGACACCATGCCCGGACGCTACCACCGCCCGACGGGACGACGAAGGGCCCCCGACCGCGAGGTCGAGGGCCCTTCGGAGGACGTGCTACTTGCCGAAGTTCTTGTAGCGGCTGTTGAACTTCTCGACGCGGCCGGCGGAGTCCATGATGCGCTGCTTGCCCGTGTAGAACGGGTGCGAGGCCGACGAGATCTCGACGTCGATGACCGGGTAGGTGACGCCGTCGAGCTCGATGGTCTTGCTGCTCTTCGCGGTCGAGCGGGTGAGGAAGGTCTCACCGGAGGCGAGGTCGCGGAAGACGATCGCGGAGTACTCGGGGTGGATATCGGTCTTCATGGTCGTGTCCTGTCGCTCGTTGGTCCTGAACCGCACCTGTCGTCGACGGGAACGGGTGGAAGAGGTGGTGGGCGCACGAGAACGGGCCCGAACCAGCTACCGAGAATAGCAGATCGGAGCGGCCCCCAGAAGGAGCGCCCGACCCGATGTCGGCGGGGCGCTCAGCTGCGGGCGCGAGCGGAGTAGCGGCCGTCCTCGCGGGTGAGGGCGATGTCGAGGCCGAAGGTGTCCGACAGGGTCTGCTCGGTGAGGGCCTCGGCCAGCGGACCGGAGGCGACGACCGCGCCATCGCGCAGCAGGAGTGCGTGGGTGAAGCCCTCGGGGATCTCCTCGACGTGGTGCGTGACCATGACGATCGCCGGGGAGGCCGGATCCTTCGCGAAGCCTCCGAGCAGCTGCACGAGCTCCTCGCGGGCGCCGAGGTCGAGGCTCGCAGCGGGCTCGTCGAGCAGGAGGAGCTCGGGGTCGGTCATGATGGCGCGCGCGATCTGCACGCGCTTCTGCTCACCGTCCGAGAGAGTGCCGAAGGTGCGCTCCGCGAGGTGGTCGAGCTTCCACTCGGCCAGCACCCGGCGCGCGCGCCGCTCGTCGACCGCGTCGTACGACTCTTTCCAGCGCCCGGTGACCGAGTAGGCGGCGGTCATCACGACGTCGAGCACCGACTCGTCGGCCGGCAGGCGACGCGCCATCGCAGTCGACGCGTAGCCGATCCGCGGGCGCAGCTCGAAGACGTCGACGCGGCCGAGGGTCTCGTCGAGGATCTGCGCCGTGCCGCTGGACGGGTAGTTCTGCGCCGCGGCGATCTGGAGGATCGACGTCTTGCCCGCCCCGTTGGGTCCGAGGACGACCCAGCGGTCCTCCTCGGCCACGGCCCACTCGATGTGATCGAGGATCCGCTTGCCGTTCCGGACGAAGGAGACATCGGAGAACGAGACGACGCTGGGCATGCGTCCAATCCTAAAGGGAGCGGGCGGAGGGATCAGACGAGCGACTCGTAGATCGCCCGGGTGTCGCGCGCGATCTGCGTCCAGCTGAAGTCGCTCTGCGCGCGCTCGCGACCCGCCGCACCCATGCGCTTGGCGGCTTCCGGGTCCGCCACGACCTCGGCGAGGACCGCCGCGAGGTCGGCGACGTACCTGTCGGGGTCCACCGGCGTGCCGGTGCCGTCGGTCACCTGCTCGATCGGGACCAGGCGCCCGGTGACGCCGTCGACGACGACCTCCGGGATGCCTCCGGTCGCGGTGCCCACGACAGCGGCTCCGCACGCCATCGCCTCGAGGTTCACGATGCCCAGCGGCTCGTAGATCGAGGGGCAGACGAACGTCGTCGCCGCGGTCAGCACAGCGGAGAGCTCGTGGCGGGGCAGGTGGCGGTCGATCCAGACGACGCCGGTCCGCTCCTCCTGGAGCCCGCGCACCAGGGCGGTGACCTCCGCCATGATCTCGGGGGTGTCGGGAGCACCCGCGCAGAGCACGAGCTGCACCTCGGGAGGCAGGGTCGCCGCCGCGCGCAGGAGGTAGGGCAGCCCCTTCTGCCGGGTGATGCGGCCGACGAACACCACGGAGGGGCGAGACGGATCGATGCCGAGTCCCTCGAGCACGGCCGTGTCGTCGACGGGGTGCCAGGCGTCGAGGTCGATGCCGTTGTAGACCACGTGCACCTTCGCCGGGTCCAGCGCGGGGTAGGAGCGGAGGATGTCCGCGCGCATCCCGCCCGAGACGGCGATCACCGCGTCGGCGCTCTCGTACGCCTCGCGCTCGATCCAGCTCGACACGCGGTACCCGCCGCCGAGCTGCTCGGCCTTCCAGGGTCGCAGCGGCTCGAGGCTGTGGGCCGAGACGACGTGCGGGATGCCGTGGAGCAGCTGCGCCAGGCGGCCGGCCGCGTTCGCGTACCAGGTGTGGGAGTGGACGAGGTCGGCGCCCGCCGCGTCCTGCGCGATCTGCAGATCGACGCCCAGGGTCTGCAGCGCTCCGTTGGCCTGCGCGAGCTCCGCCGGCACGGGGTACGCGAACGCCCCGGGCTCGTCCCGCGGGGCACCGAAGCAGCGGACCACGACCTCGAGGTCGCTGCGCAGCGCCTTGGTGAGCTCGGCGACATGGACGCCCGCTCCCCCGTACACCTCGGGCGGATATTCCTTGGTCAGCAGATCGACTCGCACACCCGAACCGTAGTACAGCGGATTCCCCGGCGACAGCCGTGGTCCCGCGCGCGGCCCCACCCCCTACTGTTGAGCCATGCAGTCAAAGAAGATCTTCGGCATCGTCCTCGCCGGCGGCGAGGGCAAGCGGCTCATGCCCCTGACGGCCGACCGGGCGAAGCCCGCGGTCCCGTTCGGCGGCCAGTACCGTCTGATCGACTTCGCGCTGTCGAATCTCATCAACTCGGGGCTCACGCAGATCGTCGTGCTGACGCAGTACAAGTCGCACTCGCTCGACCGCCACGTCTCGCAGACCTGGCGCCTGTCCGGCCTCCTCAACTCGTACGTCGCCTCCGTGCCGGCGCAGCAGCGGCTGGGCAAGCGGTGGTTCAGCGGCTCGGCCGACGCGATCCTGCAGAGCCTCAACCTCATTCGCGACGAGAAGCCCGACATCGTCGTCGTGGTCGGCGCCGATCACGTGTACCGGATGGACTTCTCGCAGATGATCGCCGCGCACATCGCGTCGGGCGCGAAGGCCACGGTCGCCGCGATCCGCCAGCCGATCGAGCTCGCCGACCAGTTCGGCGTCATCCAGCTCGCGGGCGACGAGGCGGGCGACGGGATCGTCCCCACGAAGATCGCCGAGTTCCTCGAGAAGCCCAAGGACCCGGTCGGCCTGGCCGACTCCCCTCACGAGGTCCTGGCCTCGATGGGCAACTACGTCTTCGACGCCGACGCCCTCATCGACGCGGTCATCCGCGACGGCGAGCTCTCGACCTCCGCGCACGACATGGGCGGCGACATCATCCCCGACTTCGTCGCACGCGGCGAGGCGGGCGTCTACGACCTCAAGCTCAACGAGGTCCCCGGGTCCACCGACCGCGACCGCTACTACTGGCGCGACGTGGGCACCATCGACTCCTTCTTCGAGGCGCACCAGGACCTCATCTCGGCCCTGCCCGTCTTCAACCTCTACAACCAGCAGTGGCCCATTTTCTCGTCGCAGCTCAACTCGCCGCCGGCGAAGATCGTCCGCGACGGCAAGGGCAACATGGGCTCGACCGTCGACTCCGTCGTCTCGCTCGGCACGGTGATCTCCGGAGCGCACATCGAGCGCAGCGTCGTGGGCCCGTGGACCGTCATCGAGTCGAACGCGACCGTGAGCGACTCCGTGGTCTTCGACAAGGTCCGCATCGGCCCGGACGCCCTGGTGGTGCGCGCTATCCTCGACAAGGACGTCGTCGTCGAGCCCGGCGCGCGTGTCGGCGTCGACCACGACCACGATCGCGAGCGCGGGTTCACCGTCACCGACTCGGGGATCACCGTCGTCGGCAAGGGCGTCGTCGTCCGCCCGTAGCACCCCAGCGGGCCGAGAGCACTGCGCCTCCGCGCGACCGGCGAGACCGGCGCGCGGCCGACCGATTGGCCCCTCATGAGTGAGCGTCCCGCGACGCCTGCCCGCTTCCTCGTCGTCCTCGACGCCGATTCGACCCTCCTGCAGGACGAGGTGATCGAGCTGCTCGCCGCTCACGCGGGCTCCGAGGAGCAGGTCGCCGAGGTCACCGCGCGCGCCATGCGCGGCGAGATCGACTTCGGCGAGAGCCTGCGCGAGCGTGTCGCGACGCTGGCGGGCGTCCCCGAGAGCGTCTGCGCGAGCGTCCGGGCCGGGCTTCGGGTCACTCCCGGCGTGCAGGAGCTGGTCGCGGGGGTGCACGCGGCGGGCGGCCGCATCGGCGTCGTCTCCGGCGGGTTCCACGAGGTGCTCGATCCCGTCGCCGAGGAGCTCGGGCTCGACTACGCCCGGGCGAACCGCCTCGCCCAGCGCGACGGCGTGCTGACCGGAGCGGTCGACGGGCCGGTCGTCGATGCCCATGCGAAGGCGGCCGCCCTCCTCGAGTGGGCGGCGGACGCCGGCGTGCCCGTACGGCGCACCGTCGCGATCGGCGACGGGGCGAACGACCTCGAGATGATGGCCACCGCCGCCCTCGCCGTCGCCTTCAACGCCAAGCCGCTGGTGCGCGAGCGCGCGGACCTGGTGGTGGACGGCATCGACCTCAGCCAGCTGCTGCCGGTCCTGGGCCTGCGGGGCTGAGGGTGCGCGTCACTCTCCCGCGAGGGCGACGAGCGCGGCGCACGCCAGGGCCAGCGTCCAGCTGACGAGCGAGCCGACCAGGAAGTACTCGGCCTTCGAGCCGCGATCGCCGTCCCGGGAGATCTCGGGGAAGCGCACGATGCCCTTGGCGGCGAAGACGGCGCCGGCGAGCCCGATCGCGCCGGACAGGGTGAGTCCGGCGACCAGGATCCGCTCGAGGGGGCCGATCGCACGACCGCCGCGGAGGTCGGGCTGCGGCACCTCCTGCTCGGCAGGACGTGCGAACCGGGCCCGGAGCGAGAAGCCGCGGCGGACGGTCGCACGCTCGGCGCCCGGCACGGTCTCGCGGTAGAGGGCGGCGCGCACGATCACGTTCCCGGTCTCGAGCAGGAGCAGTGCGGCGCCGACGGCGAGGAGGACCTGCTCGAGCGATCGGCCGCGAGCGGGAGGATCGAGAGCGGTCCAGGCATCGACGAGGGGACCCTCGAGGCCGGGCGCGGCGCGGTCGACGACGGTGAGCGCGAGAACGGCGACCGCCAGGCCGACGACGGCCCGCACCCCTCCGGGCGGGCGGCGCCCGGCCTCGGTGGTGGAGACGAGGAGCCAGAGGGCGGCGAGGCCGACGACGACCACCGCTCCGACGACCGGGGCGCCCAGGCCCGCCACCGCGGCGACCGCCACCGCCGCGCCGAGGACGACGATCGCGATCGTCGCCGCCGTGCGGCCGAGGTGGGTGCGCAGCACGTCCGACCCGCCGACCAGGACGAGCAGCAGGGCCGTCAGCACGCGTCCTCCAGCAGCCTCGACCCGGTGAGCAGAGCCTGTGCGCCGGCCCGGCGCAGGGCCTGCGACACCGCGGACTGCGAGATCGACTCCTGCTCCGCGAGGACCTTCTGCGGGACCGCACGCGCGGTCCCGAGGACGAGCCGGCGGTCACGCGGACTCAGGGGGGCGACGAGCGCGTCCCGTGCGAGCAGGTACGCGTTGACGGCGGCCTCCTCCGGGCCCGGTGAATCGGAGCCGACGAACCATCCGCGTGCGGTGGGCACGGCGCCGTCCTCGAGCCGGTGCGCACGGTCGATCGCCTCTCTCGCCCGCCACCAGCCCGGACCGTCCTGCAGCCCTCCGGCGACTCCGGTCCCGATGACGCGGACCTCGCCTCGGCCGAGGCCGATCCGGCAGTCGACTCCCGCAGGCAGCGAGAGCCGCGCCAGGAGGGTGGCGGCCAGCGCCGCCGGGAGGGTCGAGTAGACGGCCTGGAACTCGTCGCCCACCGTCGGATGGAGCGGCTCGAGCGGCGGTACCGCCTCGTCGACCTCGGCGAACCCGCGCTCGACCTCCCGCTGGACGGCCTCGCGGTCCTCGATGCGGCGCGACCCGACCAGGTCGACCAGGACGGTGATGACCTCGGCTGCGCTCATCGCATCAGCTTAGGGCTGATATCCGACCGATATAAGCCCTGACCTGATCGGTCAGTGGCCCATTCCGAGGCCGCCGTCGACGGGGATGACGGCTCCGGAGATGTACGCCGCCTCGTCCCCCGCGAGCCAGCGCGTGACCTTCGCCACCTCGGCCGCGGTCCCGTAGCGGCCGAGCGGGATGTTCCTCCGGTACTCGGCCTGCTGCTCGGCCGGGAGCTCGGCCGTCATGTCGGTCTCGATGAACCCGGGCGCGACGACGTTCGCGGTGATGTTCCGCGCACCCAGCTCGCGGGTGAGCGACCGCGCGAAGCCCACCAGGGCCGCCTTGGACGAGGAGTAGTTGATCTGCCCGGGCGAGCCGTACAGGCCCACGACGCTCGAGATCAGCACGACACGGCCGAACCGCTGCTTGAGCATGCCCTTCGACGCGCGCTTGACGACTCGGAACGCCCCGGTGAGGTTCGTGTCGAGGACCGAGGTGAAGTCGTCCTCGCTCATGCGCAGCAGGAGCGTGTCGCGGGTGATGCCCGCGTTCGCGACGACGACCTCGACCGGGCCCAGCTCCGCCTCCACCTGGGTGAACGCGGCGTCGACGGAGGCGGAGTCGGTGACATCGGCGACGACGGTCAGCGAGCCGGCCGGTCCCGACCCGGAGCGGGCGGTGACCGCGACCCGGTGCCCCGCGGCCACGAACTCCTCGGCGATCGCGTAGCCGATCCCTCGGTTGCCTCCGGTGACGAGGACGGTGCGGGGCGTGGTCATGGTGTCCCTCCTGCCGACGCGCAGGTGACGCCGGACGACCCGTACATCCTAGGGGCGACCTGCGCAACACATCCGGAGATCCCGTCCTCACCGCTCCGCTCCCACGCGCGCGACGTAGGCTTGTACAGCTGTGAAACCTCGCGAATCGCTCACCTCCCTCCCGCCGTCACCGACCGCGGAGCGCCGTGCGCGCGCGATCAGGTACTCCATCGCGATGGGCATCCGCATGGTCTGCGTGATCTGCCTCATCTTCGCCCAGGGCTGGTGGCTCGCCTTCTTCGCGATCGGCGCGATCGTCCTCCCCTACTTCGCCGTCGTGCTCGCCAACGTGGGCGGGGTCGGCGAGAGCGGGAACGTCCAGCGCCCCGGGGCGATCGTCCTCTCCCGACCCGTGCCGCCGCCCGCACCCGTGCCCGACAGCAGCCCGAGCGCCGAGGGCGGCGAGCCGCCGGCGGACAGGCCGTGATCCCGCTCGGCATGACGCCCGATCAGCACACCTGCTCGCGAGCGGGCTGCACCACGACGGCGACCTGGGCCGTAGAGTGGCGGAATCCGCGGATCCACGCGGAGGACCGGCGCAAGACCTGGCTCGCCTGCGGTGAGCACCTCGAGTTCCTCCGCGAGTTCCTCGCCGCACGGGAGTTCCCGCTCGAGGTGAGACCGCTCTACACGACCGACCGGGGGACGACGCGTTGACCGCTTCCGCGCCGAGGCCCTCCTGGCGCTTCGTCCTCTCCCGTCGGTGGTTCGGCTACCTCGCGCTGGCCGTGGTGTTCGCGGTCGCCTGCGTGCTGCTCTCGCGCTGGCAGGTCGCGCGCCTGGACGAGGCCGCGACGACGAACCGGCTGGTCACCGAGAACTGGACTGCGGATCCCGTTCCGCTGGACGGCCTGATCGGCCGCGACGACCCGTGGGACGACGCGCTCGAGTACCGCCCCGTCGAGGTGACGGGGGTGTACGAGACGCAGGACGAGACGCTCGTCCGCAACCGCCCGTACAACGGCAACCCCGGCTTCGAGGTGCTCACGCCGCTACGGCTCGGCGACGGCAGCGTCTTCGTCGTCGATCGCGGCTGGGTCCCGGTCGGCCAGGAGCAGGACTCCCCCGACGCGGTGCCCGCTCCGCCCGACGGAGAGGTGACCGTCACCGCCCGCCTCCAGCCGAGCGAGGGTCGCATCGAGGGCCGCTCGGCTCCCGCGGGGCAGATCGCGACCATCCAGCTCGAGGACCTCGGCGCGCAGCTGGACGAACCCGTCCGCACGAGTGCTTTCGGCCTGCTCGTCGCGGAGGATCCGCAGCCGATCGACACTCCCCCGCTCGCCGAGCTGAAGCCGGTCGCCGACGAGGGACTGCACATCAGCTACGCCATCCAGTGGGTGCTGTTCGCACTGATGGGCTTCGGCGGTCTCGGTTGGGCGGTGCGGCACGAGTACCGACTGCGCAACGCCGACGATCCCGAGGTCGTGGCGGCAGAGCAGCGGCGGGAGCAGCGGCGCCTGAAGCGCGGCCGCAGCGACGCCGAGATCGAGGACGAGCTCCTCGACGCGCGCCGCTGACCCCGCCCGCTGGCGCGACCGGGCGGCCCGGGCCGTCCTCAGGCCAGCATGATCAGGTCGAGGTAGTCCGAGGTCCAGTGGTCCTCGGTGCCCTCGGGCATGATGAGCACCCGCTCGGGGTTCAGCGCCTCGACGGCACCCTCGTCGTGGCTGACCAGGACGACCGCTCCCTCGTAGTGCGCCAGAGCGTCGAGGATCTCGTCGCGGCTCGCAGGGTCGAGGTTGTTGGTCGGCTCGTCGAGCAGCAGCACGTTGGCACCCGAGACGACGATCATCGCGAGCGCGAGGCGGGTCTTCTCCCCGCCCGAGAGCACGCCCGCCGGCTTGTGGGAGTCGTCGCCCGTGAACAGGAACGAGCCCAGCACGCGGCGCGCCTCGGTCTCGGTGAGGTTCGGGCTGCTCGACACCATGTTCTCGAGCACCGAGCGCTTCACGTCGATGGTCTCGTGCTCCTGCGCGTAGTAGCCGATGCGCAGCCCGTGGCCCGCCTCGATGACCCCGGTGTCAGGAGCGTCCACGCCCCCGAGGATCCGGAGCAGCGTGGTCTTGCCCGCGCCGTTCAGTCCGAGGATCACGACCTTCGAGCCGCGGTCGATCGCCAGATCGACGGCGGTGAAGATCTCGAGCGAGCCGTAGCTCTTCGAGAGGTTCTCCGCCTGGAGCGGGGTGCGGCCGCAGGGCATCGGAGTCGGGAAGCGCAGCTTCGCGACACGATCGACGGCGCGCACCTCCTCGAGGCCGCTCATCATCTTCTCGGCGCGCGCCACCATCTGGTGGGCCGCGGCGGCCTTCGACGCCTTCGCCCCGAAGCGGGCCGCCTGGAGCTGCAGCGCACCGGCCTTCTTCTCGACGTTCGCGCGCTCCTTCTTGCGACGCTCCTCGTCGGCGGCGCGCTGGCGCTGGTAGTTCTTCCAGTTCATGTTGTAGACGTCGATGACCTGGCGGTTGGCGTCGAGGTAGAACACGCGGTTGACCGTCTCGCCGACGAGCTCGATGTCGTGGCTGATCACGATGAATCCGCCGCGGTAGTTCTTGAGGAACTCCCGCAGCCAGACGACGGAGTCCGCGTCGAGGTGGTTGGTCGGCTCGTCGAGGATCAGGGTGCTGGCGTCTGAGAAGAGGATGCGCGCGAGCTCGATGCGCCGCCGCTGACCACCCGACAGCGTCTTCAACGGCTGGTCGAGGATGCGGTCCGGCAGGTTGAGGTTGCTCGCGATGGACGCGGCCTCGGCCTCGGCCGCGTACCCGCCCAGGGCGAGGAAGCGGTCGGTGAGGTTGCCGTACTTCTTCATGCCCGCCGCGCTCACGACCGGGTCGCTGCTCGACATCGCCTCGGTCGCCTCCGTCATGCCGACCACCAGCGAGCCGAGGCCGCGGGCGTCGAGGATGCGCGTGCGGGCAAGCTCCTCCGGGTCTCCCGAGCGCGGGTCCTGCGGGAGGTACCCGATCTCGCCGCCGCGGTCGACCGTGCCCTTCGCGGCGATCAGGTCGCCCGCGAGGACCTTCGTCAGCGTCGTCTTCCCCGCTCCGTTGCGGCCGACGAGGCCCACCTTGTCGCCGTCGCCCACCCGGAAGGAGACGTTCTCCATCAGGAGTCGGGCGCCGACTCGGAGTTCGAGATCGTGCACGCTCAGCACAGTGCTGTCCGTTCTCGCCAAGAATTGGCGGTCGCTTCGGGAGGTCTGGGGCAAAGGGCCGCGATGCGGCAGCCCCCTAGTATATTTCCTGAGCCGCGGAGCGGGTTCACGTCCGCTCAGCGCGGACGGGTGTCCCGTCCTCGGCCGCTCTCGTTCCCCGCTCCTGCGCGACACGGCCTTTGGAGACACTCATGTCCAGCTATTCGCTCGCTCCGTCGCGACCGGTCCTCGCCGACCGCCTGTTCGCACGCTCGATCGTCACCGATCTCGTTCTCGTCGTCGCCGCGGCGGCGCTCACCGCCGGGATGGCGCAGCTCTACATCCCGATGTGGCCCGTCCCGATCACCGGGCAGACCTTCGCCGTGCTGCTCGTGGGCACCACGCTCGGCGCCGTCCGCGGCGCGCTCTCGATGGGCGTCTACGCCCTCGTCGGCGCTCTCGGAGTCCCGGTCTTCACCGAGGGCTCGAGCGGCTGGGCCGTCCTCGCCGGCCCGACGGGCGGGTACATCGTCGGCTTCGTCCTCGCCGCGATCGTGACCGGATGGCTCGCGCAGCGGCAGTGGGACCGTCGCGTGGTCGGCACGCTCGTCACCTTCCTCGCCGGAACGGCGACCATCTACCTGGTCGGTCTCCCCTGGCTGGCGACCGCGCTGAGCTCGCTCGGCTACCCGGCAGACCTCGGCTCGGTGCTGAACGCCGGACTCGTGCCGTTCCTCGTCGGCGACGCCCTCAAGATCCTGGTCGCGGCGGCCCTGCTGCCGACGACCTGGGCGCTGCTGCGACGCCGCTCGAGCTGACACCGCTCGCGGGTACGGCGGAGGGCCGGGAGGATGATCCTCCCGGCCCTTCGCCGTACCCGCCTCAGATCGAGAAGCCGAGCGCGCGCATCATGTCGCGGCCGTCGTCCGTGATCCGCTCGGGACCCCACGGCGGCATCCAGACCCAGTTGATCCGGAACGCCTCGACGATGCCGTCGAGCGACTCGGCGGTCTGCTCCTCGAGCACGTCGGTCAGCGGGCAGCCCGCCGAGGTGAGCGTCATGTGGATGACCAGGGCGTCGTTCTCGTCGTCCCAGCCGAGGTCGTAGATCAGGCCCAGGTCGACGACGTTGATCCCGAGCTCGGGATCCATGACGTCCTTGAGGGCTTCCTCGACCTGGTCGAAGAGCTTCGGCTCGAGCGTCGTGACGGCCATGGTCAGGCCGTCGCCGTCGTGAGGAAGCGGTCGTAGCCCTCGTCCTCGAGTCGCGTCGCGAGCTCCTTGCCGCCCTGCTCGGCGACGCGGCCGGCGACGAAGACGTGCACGAAGTCGGGCTGGATGTAGCGGAGGATCCGCGTGTAGTGCGTGATCAGCAGCACGCCGAGCCCGGTGGTCGAGTGGGCGCGGTTCACGCCCTCCGACACGATCTTGAGCGCGTCGACGTCGAGTCCGGAGTCGGTCTCGTCCAGGACGGCGAACTGCGGGGCGAGCAGCTCCAGCTGGAGGATCTCGTTGCGCTTCTTCTCGCCGCCCGAGAAGCCCTCGTTGACGTTGCGCGCCGCGAAGGACGGGTCCATCCGCAGGTTGCCCATGGCCGCCTTGACGTCCTTGGTCCAGGTGCGGATCGCCGGCGCCTCGCCCGCGATCGCGGTCTTGGCGGTGCGGAGGAAGTTGGTGTTGGTCACTCCCGGGATCTCGACCGGGTACTGCATCGCGAGGAAGAGGCCGGCGCGGGCACGCTCGTCGACGGACATGTCGAGGACCTCGACGCCGTCGAGCGTGATGGAGCCGCCGTCGACGTGGTACTTGGGGTGCCCTGCGATCGTGTACGCGAGGGTGGACTTGCCGGACCCGTTCGGGCCCATGATCGCGTGGATCTCACCCTGGTTGATGGTGAGGTCGACACCGCGGAGGATCTGCTTGGTCCCCTGCTCGGTCTCGACACTGACGTGGAGATCGCTGATCTGGAGAACGGACATTCAGACTTCCTTCGTGACGGTCGGGTCGATGTAGACGTCGCCGTCGATGATCTCGACGACGAAGACGGGGACCGGCTCGTAGGCCGGCAGGTTCAGAGGCGTCCCGGTGCGGAGCGAGAACTGGGACCCGTGCGCCCAGCACTCGAGACTGTCGCCCTCGACGAAGCCCTCGGACAGCGATATCTCGCCGTGCGTGCAGGTGTCGCCGATGGCGTGGATCTCGCCGGCCGAGTCCTGAACGACGGCGATCGCGACCCCGTCGACCTCGACGCGCATGGCCTGGTTCGGGATGAGCTCCGAGACGGAGCAGATCATCGCGGCGTTGCTCATGCGGTCACCGCCGCAGCGTGCGAGGAGCCCGTCTGGCCGGCGCTGCCGGCGAGCTCGGCCTCGATCGCGAGCTGGAGGCGGTCCTCGAGCTCGGCGACCTTGATCTGCTGGACGATCTCGCTCAGGAAGCCGCGGACGACGAGGCGTCGCGCCTCGTCCTCGCGGATGCCGCGGGACTGCAGGTAGAAGAGCTGCTCGTCGTCGAAGCGGCCGGTCGCCGACGCGTGGCCCGCTCCGGCGATGTCGCCCGTCTCGATCTCGAGGTTCGGGATGGAGTCCGCACGGGTGCCGTCGGACAGGACCAGGTTGCGGTTCTGCTCGTAGCTGTCGGTGCCGGTCGCGCTGTTGCGGATGAGCACGTCGCCGATCCAGACGGTGCGCGCGCCCTGACCCTGCAGCGCGCCCTTGTAGGTCACGCGGCTCCGGGTGTCGGGAGCGTCGTGATCGACGTACACCTGCTGTTCGAGGTGCTGCCCGCCGTCGGCGAAGTAGAGGCCGAAGAGCTCGCCGTCGGCGCCGCGCTCGACGAGGTGCGCCGAGGGGTTCACGCGCACGATCGAGCCGCCGAGGGTGACGACGATGTGCTTGAGCTTCGCGTCTCGACCGACGCGGATGAAGTGGTTCGCCAGGTGGCGCGCCTCGTCGTCCCACTCCTGCACCGTGACGACGGTGAGCTGCGCACCCTCGCCGACCAGAATCTCGACGTTCTCGGCGAGCGTCGCCGCGCCCTCGTTCTGCAGGACGACGACCGCACGGGCGTAGGGCGCCGCCTCGATGATCGTGTGCGCGGCGCGGGGAGCGGAGCCGAGACCCGAGCGGACCAGGGTCGCGACCTTCTCGTCCTCGCCCGTGACGCGCACGGAGAGGGCCTGCTCGAAGCTCGACCAGGCGTTGGCCGCGGCGCGGTCCTCGGGGAGTCCGGCGGTGCCGATCCGCTGGTCGTCGCGGCCGACCCACGAGACGTCCACGCCGTCCACCGCGGTGTGCTCGAACGCGGTCGGGGAGCCGTCGAGGGCTCCGTCGATGAGGTCGGCGAGCCGTGCGACGGGCGTCAGCTTCCAGGCGATCTCGCGTCCGGTGACGGCCTCGAAGGCGTCGACGTCAGCCGATGCGAAGCGCTCCGACCGGGTCTGCACGGGCGTGAAGGCCCCGTCGGAGTGGGCGCTGATGCCCAGGCGCTCGGCAGCGGCAGCGCCGTCGATCTCGGGGGTCGCGGCGCTCGTGGGGACCGTCATCAGGCGGTGGTTCCTTTCGGTGGGTGCGGGGCGCCCCGTTCGGGCGCCCCTTCGAGGGGGGAGGCGGGCGTCAACCGACGCTGCCCTCCATCCCCATCTCGATGAGCTTGTTGAGCTCGAGTGCGTACTCCATGGGCAGCTCGCGCGCGATCGGCTCGATGAAGCCGCGGACGATCATGGCCATGGCCTCGTCCTCGGGCAGGCCTCGCGACATCAGGTAGAAGAGCTGCTCCTCGCTGACCTTCGACACGGTGGCCTCGTGGCCGAGCTGGACGTCGTCCACGCGGATGTCGATCGCCGGGTAGGTGTCCGACCGCGAGATGGTGTCGACCAGCAGGGCGTCGCAGCGCACGGTGTTGGCGGAGTGGTGCGCGTTGGCGTCCACTCGCACCTCGCCGCGGTAGCCCGCGCGTCCGCCGCCGCGGGCGATGGACTTGGAGACGATCGACGACTGCGTGTACGGCGCCATGTGGACCATCTTCGCGCCGGCGTCCTGGTGCTGGCCGGGGCCCGCGAACGCGACGGAGAGGGTCTCGCCCTTGGCGTGCTCGCCGACCAGGAAGATCGACGGGTACTTCATCGTGACCTTCGAGCCGATGTTGCCGTCGATCCACTCCATGGTCGCGCCCTCGTGCGCGATCGCGCGCTTGGTGACGAGGTTGTAGACGTTGTTCGACCAGTTCTGGATCGTCGTGTACCGCACGCGGGCGTTCTTCTTGACGATGATCTCGACGACGGCCGAGTGCAGCGAGTCCGACTTGTAGATCGGAGCCGTGCAGCCCTCGATGTAGTGGACGTAGCTGTCCTCGTCGGCGATGATCAGCGTCCGCTCGAACTGGCCCATGTTCTCGGTGTTGATCCGGAAGTAGGCCTGCAGCGGGATGTCGACGTGCACGCCCTTGGGGACGTAGACGAACGAGCCGCCGGACCAGACCGCGGTGTTCAGCGCCGCGAACTTGTTGTCGCCCGCGGGGATGACCGTGCCGAAGTACTCCTCGAAGATCTCGGGGTGCTCGCGCAGGGCGGTGTCGGTGTCCATGAAGATGACGCCCTGCTCCTCCAGGTCCTCGCGGATCTGGTGGTAGACGACCTCGGACTCGTACTGCGCGGCGACGCCGCCGACGAGGCGCTGGCGCTCCGCCTCCGGGATGCCGAGCTTCTCGTACGTGTTCTTGATGTCGTCGGGGAGGTCGTCCCAGGTCTGCGCCTGCTTCTCCGTGGAGCGGACGAAGTACTTGATGTTGTCGAAGTCGATGTCCGACAGATCGGCACCCCACGTCGGCATGGGCTTGCGCTCGAAGAGCTTCAGCGCCTTCATGCGGCGATCGCGCATCCAGGCGGGCTCGTTCTTGAGCGCGGAGATGTCGGAGACGACCTCGGGGGAGATCCCGCGGCGCGCGGACGCGCCTGCGGAGTCGGAGTCGGCCCAGCCGAACTCGTAGACGCCGAGGCTCTCGAGCTCGGGGCGGTCGATCAGGATGTCTGACATGTGTACCTCGTTTCCTACCCACTGCTAACCGGTCGGGTTCCGGAGTCATTCCCCGTGGGGCGACCCGGAGCACATTCCGGCTGGTCGCGATCGTGGTGATGCGCGGGGGCGGTTGATGTGCGTGCCTGAGATGTCCTAAGGAAGTGCTGCGGCGCGTCATCGGGCCGGTGGTCCCGCACGGCGCCGTGTCCGCGCGGATGCCGGGGTCTCACGTCGTGCCTGAACCAACTACTCATTCTACAGAGGAGCGCCGGGATGGGAACCCGCGCACCTGGGTGTCGGCCGGGTACGACGTCCCGCGCCACCAGACCGCGGTGACCATACGGGTGTCGGTGGTCCGTGATGAGGTCTCGGCATGTCGAACGACGATCCGATCCCGCTCCCCGCCCGCCTGCTCCTGGCCGTCGCCCGGCGAGGACTCCCGCCCGCGCAGGCCGACGTCCTCGCCCGTCTCGGAGCGCTGCTCGCGCTCGAGCTGGCGCCCACGGCGCTGCCGATGGCCCTCCTCCGGCTCCGGAGGCACGTGCGCAGCGATCGGCCCGGTCGCTGAGCGCGCCGGCCGGGGTCTCAGCCGACGGGCTGGAGCTCCTCCGCGGCACGGCGGCGCTGCGCTCGCACGGTGAAGAGACGGGGATTCACGTCCAGGAGCACCCGGACCGTGCCGACCCAGACCAGGGCGGATCCGAGCAGGTGGACCGCGACGAGCGCCTCGGGCAGCGCGAGGAGCGACTGCGCGACTCCGACGAGGGCCTGCAGCACCACGACCACGATGTAGGTCGTCACCCGACGGCGCGCGAGCTCCGATCCCGGCGCGCGGCGCAGGAGCGCCAGCAGCGCGATGCCGAGGACGAGCGAGGCCGTTCCGAGGACGCCGTGCACGAGGGTCACGCTCTCCCAGTGGAACCGCATGCGCGGCACCTCGGCGGAGTCGCCGGCGTGCGGGCCTGTCCCGGTGACGAGGGTGCCCACCAGGATCACGAGGAGGGTGACCGCCACCAGCGCGATGCTCACCGAGCGGGTGAGGGCGTCGGGCTCGAACGCCGTCGACTGCGAGCGGTGCGCCCGATGCCAGGTGAGCGAGGTCGTCGTGAGCAGGGCGATCGCCAGCACGAAGTGCCCGGCGACGATGTACGGGTTGAGCCCCGAGTGCACCGTGGCGCCCCCCGCCAGAGCGTTCGCGACCACCAGCCAGAACTGCGACCAGGCCAGTCGCGTCATCGTGCGGTCCCGGGGGCTCTGCAGCCGTGCGGCCGTGATGGCCCACCCGACCGCCACGATCAGTACTCCGGTGAACGCGCGATTGGTGAACTCGATGAAGCCGTGGATCCCGAGCTCGGGCGTCGACGTGAGCGACCCGGCGTCGCAGGCGGGCCAGGTCGGGCAGCCGAGCCCGGAGCCGGTGAGGCGCACCACTCCCCCGAAGAAGATGATGAGGATGCTCGCCACGAGAGCGGCGGTGGTGCCCCAGCGCAGCGCGCGGGGAGACAGGGTGACCCGCTCGGCGAGGAACGAGAAGGGCGTCACCATCAGAACGGCAGCAGGGGGTCGACGCCGACGGCGAGGAACAGCAGCGTGAGGTACCCGATCGAGCCGTGGAAGACCCGCATCGGAGAGACGTGCTCGTGACGGATCGCGAGGCTGTACAGGCGGTGGGTCTCGGCGATGAACCAGACACCGCTCGCCAGGGCGACGACCGTGTAGACGACGCCCATCCCGGCCACGGGGATCAGCAGCAGCGAGCACGCCACGGTCGCCCAGGCGTACAGGATCACCTGCAGTCCGACGATGGTGCGTCCGCGCACCACGGCCAGCATCGGCACTCCGGCCGCCTGGTAGTCGTCGCGGTACTTCATCGACAGGGGCCAGTAGTGCGGCGGGGTCCACAGGAAGATGACCGTGAAGAGGATCACCGGCGCCCAGTCGAGCGAGTTCGTGACGGCGGCCCACCCGATGAGCACGGGCATGCAGCCGGCGATCCCGCCCCAGACGATGTTCTGCGGAGTGCGGCGCTTGAGGAACAGCGTGTAGAAGACGACGTAGATGAGGATCGCCGCGAGCGAGAGTCCGGCCGCGAGCCAATTGGCGGTCAGGCCGAGCCAGACGATCGAGAGCACGCCGATCGTCGTCGCGAAGACCAGCGCCGCGCGATCCGAGATCTCGCCCGTCACGAGCGGACGGTTCTTCGTCCGGTTCATGATGCGGTCGATGTCGCGGTCGAAGTAGCAGTTGAACGCGCCCGCCGAGCCGGCGCTCAGGGCGCCGCCGATGAGGACGTTGAGGACGAGCAGGAGATCCGGGATCCCGCCCTGGGCGAGGATCATCGTCGGCGCCGTCACCACGAGGAGGAGCTCGATCACGCGAGGCTTCGTCAGGGCCACGTAGGCCCTCACCTTGCGCGAGAGGGCCGCTCTGGACGGCTCGCCCCGCTCGATCGCGGTGGTCTCTACGGCTACGTCCATTGCTCCTCTAACGTTCGACAATCCCGAACGAGTGTAATGCGCCCGCCCTGTGCACGGGCCCCGTTCGTCGAGTCCGTCGCAGCGCTCCCCCGGCATGCACGCTTGCCCAAACGACTCCCTACATATGCGACCCCGCAACCCCCGGTCGCGAGGACACCCCCCTCCGTATACTCGGGACTGCTCGCCAGAGCGCCCGGCACGCACCCGAGCCCGCCCGACCGATCGGTCGTGTCGAGGCCCAGAGGGTCGTCGCCGGAGCATCGTGCCGAAGTCGTCGCGCGGCGTGCTCCACCATGCGAGAGGACGGACGGTCTGCGTCTGCCCCACGTCTCGAGAAGGGTCAGTACCAAGTGTCAGAACTGCAATGGGAATCCATTGACGAGAAGGCAGTCGACACGGCGAGGGTCCTCGCCGCGGATGCCGTGGAGAAGGTCGGCAACGGCCATCCCGGGACCGCCATGAGCCTCGCCCCGGCCGCGTACCTGCTCTTCCAGAAGGTCATGCGCCGCGACCCCTCCGACAGCACGTGGATCGGCCGCGACCGCTTCATCCTGTCGGTCGGCCACTCGTCGCTGACCCAGTACGTCCAGTTCTACCTGGGCGGCTACGGTCTCGAGCTCGACGACCTGAAGGCGCTGCGCACCTGGGGGTCGAAGACCCCCGGCCACCCCGAGTACGGCCACACCGACGGCGTCGAGATCACGACCGGGCCGCTGGGCCAGGGTCTCGCCTCGGCCGTCGGCTTCGCCTACGCCTCGCGCTTCGAGCGCGATCTGTTCGACCCCGAGGCCGCCGCCGGCACCTCGCCGTTCGACCACTTCGTCTACGTCATCGCGGGCGACGGCGACCTGCAGGAGGGCGTCACCAGCGAGGCCTCCTCGCTGGCCGGCCACCAGCAGCTCGGCAACCTCGTCGTGATCTACGACTCCAACCAGATCTCGATCGAGGACGACACCAACATCGCCTTCACCGAGGACGTCAAGGCGCGCTACGAGGCGTACGACTGGCAGGTCCAGGTCGTCGACTGGAAGAAGACCGGCGAGTACCACGAGGACGTCGCCGAGCTCCACGCCGCGATCGAGGCCGCGAAGGGCGAGACCGACAAGCCGTCGCTCATCATCCTGCGCACGATCATCGGCTGGCCCTCGCCGAAGAAGCAGAACACCGGCAAGATCCACGGCTCCGCCCTCGGCGCCGACGAGCTCCGGGGCCTCAAGGAGGTGCTCGGCTTCGACCCCGAGAAGACCTTCGACGTGGCCGACGAGGTCATCGAGCACACCCGCAAGGCCGTCGAGCGCGGTCAGGCGCAGCACGCCGAGTGGACCGAGCAGTTCGACGCGTGGGCCGCGGCCAACCCCGAGAAGAAGGTCCTGCTCGACCGCGTGCTCAGCGGCGACCTCCCCGAGGGCGTCGACGACGCGCTGCCCGTGTTCGAGCCCGGCAAGGAGGTCTCGACCCGCGCCGCGTCCGGCAAGGTCATCAACGCCCTCGCCGGCGTCGTCCCCGAGCTGTGGGGCGGGTCCGCCGACCTCGCGGAGTCGAACAACACCACCATCGAGGGAGCGGGCTCCTTCGTGCCGTCCGAGTTCTCGACGCACGAGTGGACCGGCAAGAAGGGCGGCCGCGTGCTGCACTTCGGCATCCGCGAGCACGCCATGGGCTCGATCCTCAACGGCATCGTGCTGCACGGCAACACGCGCCCGTTCGGCGGCACCTTCCTGATCTTCTCCGACTACATGCGTCCGGCGGTCCGTCTCGCCGCGCTCATGAAGGCGCCGGCGATCTACGTCTGGACCCACGACTCCGTGGCCCTGGGCGAGGACGGCCCGACGCACCAGCCGGTCGAGCAGCTGGCCTCCCTCCGCGCGATCCCGGGACTCGACATCGTCCGCCCCGGCGACGCCAACGAGGTGTCCTACGCCTGGAAGACGATCCTCGAGCGCCGCGAGGGCCCCGCGGGCCTCGCGCTGACCCGCCAGAACATCCCGGTGTTCGAGCGCGGCGAGGGCGACGCCGAGGGCGAGACCTTCGCGCACGCCTCGAACGTCGCGAAGGGCGCGTACATCCTGGCCGAGGCTCCCGGCGGCACGCCCGACGTGATCCTCATCGCGACCGGCTCCGAGCTCCAGATCGCCGTCGAGACGCGCGAGAAGCTGAAGGGCGAGGGCGTCAACGCCCGCGTCGTCTCGGCTCCGTCGCTCGAGTGGTTCGAGGAGCAGGACGCCGAGTACCGCGAGAAGGTGCTCCCCGCGTCGGTGAAGGCCCGCGTCTCCATCGAGGCCGGCCTGAGCCTGGGCTGGCAGAAGTACGTCGGCGACGCCGGCCGCTCGGTCTCGATCGAGCACTTCGGCGCCTCGGCCGACTACAAGACCCTGTTCCGCGAGTTCGGGATCACCACGGAGGCGGCACTCGCCGCCGCCAAGGAGTCGCTCGCAGCCTCCTGAGCCGAAGGCCGCGTCCCCACGGACGCGGCCTTCGCCGTCGGGGCTCCGGCTCCTCCCCCGCATCACCTCCGAACGAAGAAGAGAAGAAGAGACATGACCGAGAACACCCCCACCGCAGACCTTTCCGCCGCCGGCGTCAGCATCTGGCTCGACGACCTCTCCCGCACCCGGATCTCCTCCGGCGGGCTCCAGAAGCTCATCGACGAGAAGAACGTCGTCGGAGTGACGACGAACCCCACGATCTTCGCCGCCGCCCTCGCGAACGGCGAGTCCTACGACGCGCAGGTCCGCGAGCTGGCCGCTTCCGGCACCTCCGTGACCGACGCGGTCTTCGAGATCACCACCGACGACGTGGCCGCCGCGTCGGACGTCTTCCGCCCGATCTACGACGCGAGCAACGGCTACGACGGCCGCGTCTCGATCGAGGTCGAGCCGGGCCTCGCCCACGACGCCCAGGGCACCATCGAGCAGGCCAAGGCCCTCTGGGCCAAGGTCGACCGCCCGAACGCGATGATCAAGATCCCCGCGACGGTCGAGGGCCTCGAGGCGATCACCGAGGTCATCGGCTCCGGCATCTCCGTGAACGTCACCCTGATCTTCTCCCTCGCCCGCTACCGCGCGGTCATCAACGCCTACCTCGCCGGGCTCGAGAAGGCCAAGGACGCCGGCATCGACCTGTCGACGATCCACTCCGTCGCCTCGTTCTTCGTGTCGCGCGTCGACACCGAGATCGACAAGCGCCTCGACGCGGTCGGCACCGACGAGGCGAAAGCCCTCAAGAGCAAGTCGGGCGTCGCGAACGCCCAGCTCGCCTACGAGGTCTTCGTCGAGGCGTTCGCCACGGAGCGCGCGCTCCTGCTCCAGGAGTCCGGCGCCAACCGCCAGCGTCCCCTCTGGGCCTCGACCGGCGTGAAGTCGACCGAGCTCCCCGACACCCTCTACGTGACCGAGCTCGTCGCGGCGGGCGTCGTCAACACGATGCCCGAGAAGACCCTTGAGGCGACCTTCGACCACGGCGTGATCACCGGCGACACCGTCACCGGCTCCTACGCCGATGCGAACGCCGTCCTCGACGCCGTCGCCGCTCAGGGCGTCTCGTACGCCGAGGTCACGGAGCTGCTCGAGAAGGAGGGCGTCGAGAAGTTCATCGTGTCCTGGAACGAGCTGCTCGACACCGTCACCACCGCCCTCGAGGGCGCGAAGGCGCAGGCCTGATCATGTCGATCCAGATCCACGTCAGCGGAGACGCCGAGAAGGCCGTCGACCGCGTCGTGCCCGACCTCGTCGCCGACGAGGTCGCCTCGGGCATCACCGCGCAGGTCCCCACCTTCTGGGGAGCCGCCGCGGAGGAGGAGTCGGCCAAGCGCCTCGGCTGGACCGAGTCGACCACCGTCTCCCGTCCGCTCATCCCCGAGATCCTCGCCCTGCGCGAGGAGTTCGCGGCGAAGGGCATCGACCACATCGTCCTGGGCGGCATGGGCGGCTCGTCCCTCGCGCCCGAGGTGATCACCCGGACCGCCGGCGTCGAGCTGACCGTCCTCGATTCGACCGCCCCCGGTCAGGTGCTCGCGGCGCTGAACGACCGCCTCGCCTCGACCGCGGTCGTGATCTCGTCGAAGTCCGGGTCGACCGTCGAGACCGCGAGCCAGAAGAAGGCCTACGAGAAGGCGTTCGCCGACGCGGGCATCGACCCGCTCGAGCGCATCGTGATCGTGACCGACCCCGGTTCGCCGCTGGACCGGTCCTCCCGCGAGGCGGGCTACCGCGTCTTCAACGCCGACCCGAACATCGGCGGACGCTTCTCGGCGCTCTCCGCGTTCGGGCTCGTCCCCTCCGGCCTCGCCGGCGCCGACATCGAGGCCCTCCTCGACGAGGCGGCGGAGGCGTCGCTCGGCCTCGCGGTCGACTCCCCGGAGAACCCCGGACTCGTGCTCGGCGCGGCGATCGCGGCGACCAGCCCGCGTCGCGACAAGCTCGCGATCGTCGCCGACGGGACCCACATCGTGGGCTTCGCCGACTGGGCGGAGCAGCTCATCGCCGAGTCGACCGGCAAGGACGGCACGGGCATCCTCCCCGTCGTCCTCGGGACCCTCGCCCCCGAGCTGTCGGAGGACCTCGCCGACGTGCAGGTCGTCCGGCTCGTCGACGACGCCTCCGCGCTGCACCTGTTCCCGCGCGACCGCCACGAGGGCGAGATCCTGCTCTCCGGTTCGCTCGGAGCGCAGATGCTGACGTGGGAGTACGCGGTCGCCGTGGCGGGACGGCTGCTCGGCATCAACCCGTTCGACCAGCCCGACGTCGAGTCGGCGAAGATCGCGACCCGGGCCCTGCTCGAGAAGCGCCCCGAGCCCGAGGCACCGGCGTTCACCGACTCCGGCATCGAGGTCACGGGCAGCCCCGTCGTCACCGAGGGCGTCTCCACCGTCGCCGAGGCCGTCGACCGCCTCCTCGCCCAGCTGGGCGAGGGCGGCTACGTCGCGATCCAGGCCTACGTCGACCGCCTCGCCCTCCCGCAGCTGGAGGGCGTCCGCGACCTCCTGGCCGCGCAGGCGCAGCGTCCCGTCACCTTCGGCTGGGGACCCCGGTTCCTGCACTCGACCGGTCAGTACCACAAGGGCGGCGCCCCGACCGGCGTCTTCCTGCAGATCACCGAGCGCGCGAGCACGGATCTCGCGATCCCGGACAGCCCGTTCACGTTCGGCCAGCTGATCCTCGCCCAGGCGGCGGGCGACGCGAGCGTGCTCGCCGAGCACGGCCGTCCGGTTCTGACGGTCACGCTGACCGATCCCGACGCCGACCTCGTCGCACTCTTCGAGGCGCTCAACACCTGATCCACCGCGCGCGCCGCTCCGTCCCCCCGCGGGGCGGGGCGGCGCGCGCGTGATCGCACCCCACCCACCTCGTCACCGAGAGCAGTGCGCCGGAGCATCCGGCACACAGAAGGACACTGCACATGTCTGTGGACATCACCCCCGAGTTCAACCCCCTGCGGTTGAGCTTCGACCGGCGGTTGAACCGGATCGCGGGCCCCAGCGGCCTCGTGATCTTCGGCGTCACCGGCGATCTCTCGCGCAAGAAGCTGATGCCGGCGGTCTACGACCTCGCCAACCGCGGCCTCCTGCCCCCCGGATTCGCGCTCGTCGGCTTCGCCCGTCGCGACTGGGACGACCAGGACTTCGAGCAGGTGGTGCACGACTCCGTCAAGAAGTACGCGCGCACCGAGTTCCACGAGGAGGTCTGGACCCAGCTGGCCCAGGGCATCCGCTTCGTGCAGGGCGAGTTCGACGACCCCGAGGCGTTCACCCGCCTCAAGACCGTGGTCGACGAGCTCGACCGCGAGCGCGGCACGATGGGCAACTTCGCGTTCTACCTCTCGATCCCGCCGAAGTCCTTCCCCCAGGTCACCGAGCAGCTGCGCAGCTCGGGCCTCGCGGAGCAGAAGGAGGGCCAGTGGCGCCGCGTCGTCATCGAGAAGCCCTTCGGCAGCGACCTCACCACCGCCCGTGAGCTGAACGCGGTCGTCGAGTCGGTCTTCCCGCCGGACTCGGTCTTCCGCATCGACCACTACCTCGGCAAGGAGACCGTCCAGAACATCCTGGCTCTCCGCTTCGCCAACATGATGTACGAGCCCCTCTGGAACTCGAACTACGTCGACCACGTGCAGATCACCATGGCCGAGGACATCGGAGTGGGCGGCCGCGCCGGCTACTACGACGGCATCGGCGCCGCGCGCGACGTGATCCAGAACCACCTCCTCCAGCTCCTCGCCCTCACGGCGATGGAGGAGCCGATCTCGTTCGATGCCGCCGACCTGCGCGCCGAGAAGGAGAAGGTCCTCGCGGCCGTCCGCCTCCCGAAGGACCTGTCCACCGCCACCGCGCGCGGACAGTACGCCGGTGGCTGGCAGGGCGGCGAGAAGGTGCTCGGCTTCCTCGAGGAGGACGGCATGAGCCCGACCTCGACGACCGAGACCTTCGCCGCGATGCGTCTGGACATCGGCACGCGCCGCTGGGCCGGCGTCCCGTTCTACCTCCGCGCCGGCAAGCGCCTCGGGCGCCGCGTCACCGAGATCGCGGTCGTCTTCAAGCGCGCGCCCCAGCAGCTGTTCGCCGAGAGCCAGACCACCTCGCTCGGTCAGAACGCGCTCGTGATCCGCGTCCAGCCCGACGAGGGCGTCACGATGCGCTTCGGCTCCAAGGTGCCCGGCGCCGGGATGCAGGTGCGCGACGTCACGATGGACTTCGGCTACGGCCACGCCTTCACCGAGGCGAGCCCGGAGGCCTACGAGCGTCTGATCCTCGACGTCCTCCTGGGCGAGCCGCCGCTGTTCCCCCGCCACGAGGAGGTCGAGCTCTCGTGGAAGATCCTCGACCCGATCGAGGAGTTCTGGGAGACCCAGGGCCAGCCCGAGCAGTACCGCCCCGGAACCTGGGGCCCCGAATCCGCCGACGAGCTCCTCGCCCGCGACGGCCGTACCTGGAGGCGTCCATGATCGTCGATCTGCCCGACACCACGACCAGCGAGGTCTCCAAGACCCTCGTCAAGATCCGCGAGGAGGGCGGCGCCGTCGCCCTCGGCCGCGTGCTCACCCTCATCATCGCGACCTCCCGCGGACACGAGGAGGAGGCGATCGACGCGGCGAACGACGCCTCGCGCGAGCACCCCATGCGCGTCATCGTCGTCTCGAAGGACGACGGGCTGACGACCGTGCCCGTCAACGCCGCGCCGCGGGTCGATGCGCAGATCCGGGTCGGCGGCGACGCCGGCGCGAGCGAGGTCGTCGTGCTCCGTCCGTTCGGCGACGCCGCGAACGACGAGGAGAGCCTCGTGACGGGGCTCCTGCTCCCGGACGCGCCCGTCGTCGCCTGGTGGCCGAACAGCGCGCCCGAGAGCGCGTCGAAGTCGCCCATCGGCCGCATCGCCCAGCGGCGCATCACCGACGCCTCGGCCCAGTCGAACCCGGCGGAGGCGCTGCACCACCTCGCCTCCACCTACGCCCCCGGCGACACCGACTTCGCGTGGACGCGGCTCACGCTGTGGCGCGCCCAGCTCGCCGCCGTCCTCGACCAGCCGCCGTACGAGCCCATCACGGCCGTGGAGGTGTCCGGAGCGCCGGACTCGCCGTCGACGATCCTGCTCGCCGCGTGGCTCCAGCTCGAGCTCGACATCCCCGTCGACCACGAGCTCACGATCAGCGCGACCGGCTCCAGCGGCATCCACGGCGTCAAGCTGGTCCGCGCCTCGGGGACCATCGAGCTCGAGCGCTCGGTCCCCAATGTGGCGACGCTGACGCAGCCGGACCAGCCCGTGCACGACATCTCCCTCCCCCGCCGCAGCCTGCGCGACTGCCTGGCCGAGGAGCTGCGCAGGCTCGACCCGGATGACCTGTACGGTGAAGTCATCTCGCGCGGTGTCGACATGCTCACGGAGCAGACCGGCGCCCGCAGCGCTTCCTGACACGGAGCCGACCATCCGCCGATCGGCATTCGAACCCGAAGGAGACCCCTCATGACCACCGAACGTCGAGTGCTCGTCCACCGCGACAAGCAGACCCTCGCCGGGTCGGTCGCCGCCCGCTTCATCACGAAGACGATCGACATCCTCGACGATCTGGGCTCCGCCAACGTGATCCTGACCGGCGGGACGATGGGGGCGGCGACGCTCGCCGAGATCGCGACGTCGTCCGCCTCGGGCAACGTCGACTGGTCGAGGGTCCACTTCTGGTGGGGGGACGAGCGCTGGGTGCCCCGCGGCCACGAGGACCGCAACGACGTCCAGGCGGGCGACCTGTTCACCCGGCTCGACGTCCCGTCCGAGAACGTGCACTCGCTGCCCGCCTCGGACGACGGCATCGAGCTCGACGCGGCGGCGGCCCTGTACGACGCCGAGCTGCGCGCTCACGCGACCGAGGGCCGCGACTACCCGCGGTTCGACATCACGTTCCTCGGTGTCGGGCCCGACGGCCACATCGCGTCGCTCTTCCCCGAGCGCTCCGCGATCCGGTTCGCCGAGCCGGGGGTCCTCGCCGTGCGCAACTCCCCCAAGCCGCCACCCGAGCGCCTCACCCTGACCCTGCCGCTGATCAACCAGTCGGACCGGATCTGGATGGTGCTCGCCGGTGCCGACAAGGCCTCGGCGCTGGGCCTCGCGCTCGCGGGCGCGAACACGAACGAGGTGCCGGTGGCAGGCGCCTTCGGCCGCAAGCGCACCGTGTTCTTCGTCGACCAGGAGGCGGCGGCCGAGGTCCCGGAGTCGCTCATCGCACCGAGCTACTGAGCGGAGCGGGCTGCACGCCCCGCACCGTGGAACGACGAAGGGCCCGATCCGATGGATCGGGCCCTTCGTCGTTCCGGACGGATCCGGATCAGGAGGGGGTGGCGGTGCCGCGTCGTGCGCGCAGCTGCTGCAGCGCCTCCTCGAGGAGCTGAGCCGCCTCCGCCTCGGTGCGGCGCTCCTTCACGTACGCGAGGTGCGTCTTGTAGGGCTCGGTCTTCGCGACCTGCGGGGGGTTGTCGCGATCGCGACCGGCCGGGAGACCGGACTGCGGGGAGTCGATGACCTCGGGGATCTCGTCCTCGGGGAGGGCCGCCGAGAAGTGGCGCACCGTCTCGTTGCCGAGGGCGTCCCAGTAGGACACCGCCACGCGCTCCGCGTGGAAGCCCCGGTCCTGCTCGCCCATGGGTCCCGCGCCGACGCGCGAACCGCGGATTGCACTGCCGCCTGATGCCATTCCGTGTACCCCTATGCTCCGGTGTCGAACTTGGTGATGAGACCGAGCACCACGATGCACGCCAGCCAGACGAGGCCGAGGATCACGGTGATGCGGTTCAGGTTGCGCTCCGCGACGCCCGAGGCGCCGAGGTTGGAGGTGACTCCACCGCCGAACATGTCGGACAGTCCGCCGCCGCGCCCCTTGTGGAGCAGGATCAGCATGGTGAGCAGGAGGCTCGTGATGCCCAGGACGACCTGGAGCACGACCTGGAGGATGTCCACGCGGTACCTTTCGAAGTTCCGGCGCGTTGCGCGCCCCGTCGAGTATAACGGCGCCTGCGAATCTCCGCGGAATCACGACGCCCTGTGTTCTGTCCGCTGTATACGTCGGCGCTGCGACCTCTGAAGACGGGCGGAGGGGGTGGCCTCGTCGCAGCGCCTTCCCGCGCCCTTCGGTCGCCCGCCAGACCCGAGCCGGTCGCCGCGACGAGGCCACCCCCTCCGCCCGCGCCGAGCGCGACGCCCCGACCCCGACCAGAAAGGCGAACATCGAGGAGAAGAGGGTTGGGGGAAGATGGGCCCCGTCCGGACGGTCGGTCGGACGACGGCTCTCGCGCCGCGAGGCCAACCGGCGATTCGCGTGCCAGCGAATCGTCGTGGCCGGACGCAACACGCTCTGCAGAACGGAACCACCCCGACCCGCCGACCGCGCCACGCCGCGCGAAGAGCGGCGTGGAAACAAGCACAGCCGGCGGCGTGGACGACAGAAGGGGCGGGCCCGACGGGCCCGCCCCTTCTGTCGCAGGAACTCAGACCCCGACGTGGTTCCGGAAGCGCGCGATCGCGGCGAACTCGTCGACCTGGAGGCTCGCGCCTCCGACGAGGGCGCCGTCGACGTCGGGCTCGCGCATGAAGCCGGCGATGTTGCCCGACTTCACCGAGCCGCCGTAGAGGATCCGGGTCTTCGCCGCGGTCTCGGCTCCGAGGATGTCGGAGACGACGCCGCGCAGCGCCTTGCAGACCTGCTGGGCCTGCTCGGGCGTCGCGGCCTGACCGGAGCCGATGGCCCAGACGGGCTCGTAGGCCACGACCAGGTCGGCGTCGGCGGGGAGACCGGTGAGGGCCTCCTTCAGCTGCGCGACCGGGACCGCGGACGGTCCGTGCTTCTCGAGGTCCTCGGCGGTCTCCCCGACGCAGACGATCGGCGGGACGCCGTGCTTGACGGCCGCAGCCGTCTTCGCAGCGATGTCCGCGTCCGTCTCGCCGTGGAGCGTGCGGCGCTCCGAGTGGCCCACGATCACGTAGTCGCAGTCGAGCTGCTTCAGGAACTGACCCGAGATCTCGCCGGTGTAGGCCCCGCTGTCGAACTTCGACAGGTCCTGCGCGCCGTACTTGAGCGGCAGCTTGTCGGAGTCGACGAGGATCTGCACCGGACGCAGGTCGGTGAAGGGCGGGAACACCGCGACCTCGACGCCGTCGAAGTCGTGATCCGCGTCCTTCAGGCTCCACGCGAGCTTCTGGACGAAAGCGATGGCCTGGAGGTGGTCCAGGTTCATCTTCCAGTTGCCGGCGATGAGCGGGGTGCGGGTGTCTACTGCCATCCGAGGACCTCCAGTCCGGGGAGGCGCTTGCCCTCGAGGAATTCGAGGCTCGCTCCGCCTCCCGTCGAGATGTGGCCGAACTGCTCGTCCTCGAAGCCGAGGGCGCGCACTGCGGCGGCCGAGTCACCGCCGCCGACGACGCTGAGTCCGTCGACCTCGGTGAGGGCCTGGGCGACGGCCTTCGTGCCGGCCGCGAACGGCTCGATCTCGAAGACGCCCATGGGACCGTTCCAGAACACCGTCTTGGACGCGGCGACGATCTCGGCGAAGCGCGTCGCGGTGTCCGGACCGATGTCGAGGCCGAGACCGGAGGAACCCCACGGGGTGCCCTCGATCGCGTCCGCGGCAGCGGTCTCGTACTCCGCGTCGGCTCCGAACTTCGACGCCACGACGACGTCGGTGGGCAGCACGATCTCGACGCCCAGCTCCTGGGCCTTCGAGAGGTAGCCGAGCACGGTGTCGATCTGATCGGCCTCGAGCAGGCTGGATCCGACCTCGTGGCCCTGGGCCTTGAGGAAGGTGAACAGCATGCCGCCGCCGATGAGGATCGAGTCGACCCGCGGGAGCAGGTGGTCGATGACGCCGAGCTTGTCCGACACCTTCGAGCCGCCGAGCACGACCGTGTAGGGGCGCTCCGGCTTCTCGGTCAGGCGGTCGAGCACCTCGAGCTCGGCGGCGATGAGCGTGCCCGCGGCGCTGGGGAGCAGCTCCGCCAGCTCGTAGACGCTGGCCTGCTTGCGGTGGACGACGCCGAAGCCGTCCGAGACGAAGGCGTCGCCGAAGGCGGCCAGCTTCTCAGCGAAGGCGCGTCGCTCGGTCTCGTCCTTGCTCGTCTCCCCCGGGTTGAACCGGAGGTTCTCGAGCACGACGACCTCGCCCGCGGCGAGGCCCTCGACGGACGCCGCTGCGGACTCGCCGACGGTGTCCTCGGCGAAGGAGACGGGGGCGTCGAGCAGCTCGCCGAGCCGCGCGGCGACCGGAGCCAGGCTGTACTTCGGGTTCGGCTCCCCGTCGGGGCGCCCGAGGTGGCTCACGACCACGACTCGAGCGCCCTCGGAGACGAGCCGCTGGAGGGTGGGCACCGACGCGCGCACGCGGCCGTCGTCCGTGATCGTTCCGTCCTTCAGGGGGACGTTCAGATCGCAGCGGACGACGACGCGCTTGCCTGCGAGGGAGCCCAGCGAGTCCAGAGTGCGGAACGTCACTGGTTCGGGGCCTTAGAGCTTGCCGGCGACGAACTCGGTGACGTCGACGAGGCGGTTGGAGTAGCCCCACTCGTTGTCGTACCAGGAGGCGACCTTGACCTGGCTGCCGATGACCTTCGTCAGGCCGGCGTCGAAGATCGAGGAGTGCGGGTCGGTCACGATGTCGCTCGAGACGATCGGGTCCTCGGTGTACTTGAGGATGCCCTTGAGGTCGCCCTCGGCTGCTGCCTTGTAGGCCGCGTTGATCTCCTCGACCGTGGCGGGCTTCGAGAGCTCGACGGTGAGGTCGGTGATCGAGCCGGTCGGGACCGGGACGCGCAGGGCGTAGCCGTCGAGCTTGCCGACGAGCTCGGGGATGACGAGGCCGAGCGCCTTGGCGGCACCGGTCGACGTCGGGATGATGTTCACCGCGGCGGCGCGCGCGCGGCGCAGGTCGCTGTGCGGGCCGTCCTGCAGGTTCTGGTCGGCGGTGTACGCGTGGACCGTCGTCATGAGACCGCGCTCGATGCCGAAGTTGTCGAGCAGCACCTTGGCGAGCGGCGCGAGGCAGTTCGTGGTGCAGGACGCGTTCGAGATGATGTCGTGTGTGGCGGGGTCGTAGGTGCCCTCGTTCACGCCCAGGACCAGGGTCGCGACGTCGCTGCCGGTGGCGGGAGCGGAGACGATGACCTTCTTGGCGCCGGCGGTGATGTGCTTGCGCGCGTCCTCCGACTTGGTGAAACGGCCGGTCGACTCGATGACGACGTCGACTCCCAGCTCGCCCCAGGGGAGGTTGGCGGGGTCGCGCTCCTCGAGCACGATGATGGGCTTGCCGTTGACGACGATCTTGTCGCCGTCGAGCTCCACCGTGGCGTCCAGACGGCCGGTGATGGAGTCGTACTTCAGGAGGTGCGCGAGCGCCTTGTTGTCGGTGAGGTCGTTGACCGCGACGATCTCGAGGTCGCTGCCCTTGGCGAGGGCCGCACGGAAGAAGTTACGGCCGATACGGCCGAAGCCGTTGATGCCGATCTTTACGGACACAGATTTCTCCTGGTGAGGAAGGGCACCCGGACGGTGCAGTGGAGGGTGGTGACGCAGTGAGGGCGTCCCGGGCCGGGCCCGGGACGCCGACATCGCTACGACAGTAGCAGCAGGCCCGAAGTCTTCTCGCGGGCCTTCTCGAAGCGCGCGGAGACGTCCGCCCAGTTCACGATGTTCCAGAACGCCTTGACGTAGTCGGCCTTCACGTTGACGTAGTCGAGGTAGAAGGCGTGCTCCCACATGTCGAGCAGGAGCACCGGCACGGTCGCCGCGGCCAGGTTGCCCTGGTGGTCGTAGAGCTGCTCGATGATGAGCTTCTCGCCGAGGCTGTCCCAGGCGAGGATCGACCAGCCGGAGCCCTGGATGCCGAGGGCGGACGCGGTGAAGTGAGCGCGGAACTTGTCGAAGGATCCGAACGAGTCGTCGATCGCCGCAGCGAGTTCTCCGACGGGCTTGTCGCCTCCGTCGGGCGAGAGGTTGTTCCAGAAGACCGTGTGGTTCACGTGACCGGCGAGGTTGAACGCGAGGTCCTTCTGCAGCTTGTTCACGTTCGCGAGGTTGTCGCTGTCGCGAGCGTCCTGGAGCGCGGCGAGGGCGGTGTTGGCGCCCGTCACGTAGGTGGCGTGGTGCTTGTCGTGGTGGAGCTCCATGATCCGTCCACTGATGTTCGGCTCGAGAGCCGAGTAGTCGTAGGGCAGTTCGGCGAGCGTGTAGTCAGCCATTCGCAATCTCCTGTTCGTGATCGTCGATCTCGAGGGGTCGACCGGCCTCGATCCGCCTCCCCGCGGAGGGGAGAACGGGCGCCGGAGGCGACCTGAGCGACGTGCCCAGTCTAGTGAGGAGGCCCCTTCGCACTCGGAGTCCCTCCGCCGTTCAACCAGCAGACACTCAGCGTTCGCACGATCGGGAGGACCGCGGATCCGCGGGTCAGAGGTCCTGGAGCTCCGGCGGGAGGTTCGCGTCGGTGCCCGGGATGTCGAGCTCGGAGGCGCGCTTGTCGGCCATCGCGAGCAGACGGCGGATACGCCCCGCCACGGCGTCCTTCGTCATCGGCGGGTCGGCGTGGTGGCCGAGCTCGTCGAGGCTGGCGTCGCGGTGCGACAGGCGGAGCCGGCCCGCGTAGCGCAGGTGCTCGGGGATGTCGTCGCCCAGGATCTCCATCGCGCGCTCGACCCGGGCGCAGGCGGCGACAGCGGCCTGCGCGGAACGGCGCAGGTTGGCGTCGTCGAAGTTGACCAGGCGGTTCGCCGTCGCCCGGACCTCGCGGCGCTGACGCAGCTCCTCCCAGCTCGCGACGGTCGCCGTCGCGCCCATGAGCGTGAGCATCGCGCTGATGCTCTCGCCGTCGCGGACGACGACCCGGTGGACGCCGCGCACCTCGCGCGACTTGGCCTGCACTCCGAGGCGACCCGCCGCTCCGACGATGGCCATCGCCGCCTCGTTGCCGGGGCAGATGATCTCGAGCGCGGCCGAGCGCCCGGGGTCGGTCAGCGACCCCTGCGCCAGGAAGGCGCCGCGCCAGACGGCCGCCAGCTCCTCGCGGGAGCCGGTGGTCAGCCGGTTCGGGAGGCCGCGGACGGGACGCCCGCGCTGGTCGAGGAGGCCGGTCTGGCGCGCGAGGGTGTCGCCGCCCTCGACCACGCGGACGAGCCAGCTGGTCGTGCGACGGGAGCCGCCGGCCGAGACGATGCTCCCCTCGCTGCGGACGCCGTAGAGCTCGGCGAGGTCGCGGCGGACCCGGGTCGCGAGAGGAGCCGAATCGAGCTCGACCTCCACGGCGAGCCGGTTCGAGATGATGTGCAGTCCGCCGGAGAAGCGGAGGACGGTCGCCAGTTCAGCGGCGCGGACGGTGTTCTTGCGCGAGACGATCGCGACCAGTTCGCCCTTGACGTCTGCGGTGAGGGCCACGGAGTCTTCCTTACGTCGGGTGCGCGGCGGAGCGCGCGGGGATCATTCTCGGCCGAGGTCGCGGTGCGCCACGTTGACGGCGACTCCCGGGAGCTCGGCCAGCCGGGCCGCGACACGGCCGGCCACGGCGACCGAGCGGTGCTTCCCGCCCGTGCATCCGACGGCGATGGTCGCGTGGCGCTTGTTCTCGCGCTGGTAGCCGTCGAGCACCGGGCGGAGTGCGCGCGAGTAGGAGTCGATGAACTCCTCCGCACCCTGCTGGGCCAGCACGTAGTCTCTCACCTCTTCGTCGAGGCCGGTGTGCGGGCGGAGCTCGGGGATCCAGTAGGGGTTGGGGAGGAAGCGCGCGTCGGCGACCATGTCGGCGTCGGTCGGCAGACCGTACTTGAAGCCGAAGCTCATGACGGTGACCTGCAGTCCCGCGCGGCCCGCCTCGGCGAAGCGCTCGGTGATCGAGGTCGCCAGCTGGTGGATGTTGAGGTCGGACGTGTCGATGACGATGTCGGCCGATTCACGCAGCTGCGCGAGGCGCGTCCTCTCGGCCGTGATGCCGTCGAGGAGGGTCCCTCGTCCCTGCAGGGGGTGGGGACGACGCACCTGCTCGAACCGGCGCACGAGGGCCGCGTCCGTGGCTTCGAGGAAGACGACCCGGAGGTCGACCCCCGCGCGCAGCTCGCGGACGATCTCGCCGAGGTCGGCGAAGAAGTCGCGGCCGCGGACGTCGACGACGGCGGCGATCTTGGGCAGGGTGTCCCCCGCGCGCTGCGCCAGATCGACGAGCGGCCGCAGCATCTGCGGCGGGAGGTTGTCGACGACGTACCAGCCCAGGTCCTCCAGGGCGTTCGCGGCGGTCGACCGGCCTGCGCCGGACATCCCCGTGACGATCAGCACGTCCTGCTGCTCGCTCTCCGTGCTCATGCGGTCTCCGTGCTCGTGTGTGGGATCTCGGGCCCTCGGTCGGGGCGCGCCCTGGTCTCCAGCCTAGGGCGTGCCTCCTGCGAGGCCGTCCGTCAGGGGTGCAGGTGGGTGTGGATCGCCGCCGCCAGCGTCGGGCCGATGCCCTTCACCTCGGCGATCTCGGCGTCGCTCGCCTCGCGCAGTCGCGCGACCGAGCCGAAGTGCTTCAGCAGGTCGCGGACGCGGGTGCCGCCGAGGCCGGGGACCTCGCTCAGCTGGGAGGAGATGTCGCGCTTGCGGCGCTGCCTCTGGTGCGTGATGGCGAACCTGTGCGCCTCGTCGCGGATCCTCTGGAAGAGGAACAGCGCATCGCTGTTGCGCGGCAGGATCACCGGGAAGTCCGAGTCGGGCAGCCAGATCTCCTCGAGCCGCTTCGCGATGCCGCAGAGCGTGATGCCGGTGACTCCGGACTCGTCGAGAGCCCGCTGCGCCGCGGCGACCTGCGGCTGGCCGCCGTCGACGATCAGGAGGTTCGGCGGATAGGAGAACTTGCGGCGCTTGGCCTCCCCCGTCTCGGGATCGACCGCCGCGGCCTCCACCGGCTCCTTCAGATAGGCGAGCCGGCGGGTCAGGACCTGGTGCAGCGACTCGGTGTCGTCGGTGGAGTCGGCGATGGAGAACCGGCGGTACTGGTCCTTGCGCGCCAGGCCGTCCTCGAACACGACCATCGAGGCGACGATGTTCGTGCCGCTGAGGTGGGAGACGTCGTAGCACTCCATCCGCAGCGGCGCCTCCTCCATGCCGAGGGCGTCGCGGATGTCCTCGAGGGCCTGCGTGCGCGCGGTGAAGTCGGCGGAGCGGCGGGGCTTGTAGAGCATCAGCGAGTGGCCGGCGTTCTGGGTGGCGGTCTCGAGCAGCGCGGCCTTGTCGCCGCGCTGAGCCGCGCGCAGGCGCACGTTAGCGCCGCGCAGTCCGCTCAGCCACTCCTCGAGCGCCTCCGAGTCCTCGGGCAGCTCGGGCACGACGACCTCCCGCGGCGGGATGTCGCCCGTCTCGTAGGCGGCCTGGAGCGCCGTGTCGACGAGCTCCGCGGTCGTCATGTCGAGCTCCTTGTCGACGACCCAGCCGCGCTCGCCCCGGATGCGGCCTCCGCGGACCCGGAACTGCTGGACCGAGGCGGCGAGCTCGTCGTGCACGATCGCGTAGAGGTCGACGTCGACGTTGTCCTTGAGGACGACCGCGCTCTTCGCGAGGACGGCGTCCAGAGCGGACGCCTGGTCGCGGAGCTTCGCCGCGCGCTCGTACTGGAAGTCGGCGGCCGCCTCGCGCATCTCCTTCTCGAGCTCTCCGATCATCCGGCGGTCGTGGCTGCCCATGAACGCCACGAAGCGGTCGACCATCGCGCGGTGCTCGGCGAACGTGACCCGGTGCGAGCACGGTCCGCCGCAGCGCCCGATCTGCGAGGCGAAGCAGGGCTTGCCGCTCTGCATCGCGCGCTTGTAGTTCGAGTCGTTGCAGGTCCTGATCGGGAAGGCCTTGATCATCAGATCGATGGTCTCGTGGATCGCCCAGATCTTGGGGTACGGACCGAAGTAGCGCGCCCCGCGGATCTTGGAGTTGCGGGTCACCATCACCCGCGGCGCCTCGTCGCCCAGGGTCACCGCCATGTAGGGGTACGACTTGTCGTCGCGGAACTTGACGTTGAAGGGCGGGTCGAACTCGTTGATCCAGGTGAACTCGAGCTGCAGCGCCTCGACGTCGGTGCCCACGACGGTCCACTCGACGCCGGACGCCGAGAGCACCATCCGCCGGGTGCGCTCGTGCAGGCTCGGCAGGGGCGCGAAGTAGTTGCTCAGCCGGGCGCGGAGGTTCTTGGCCTTGCCCACGTAGAGGACCCGGCCCCGGGCGTCCTTGAATCGGTAGACGCCCGGGAGGGTTGGTATCTCGCCGGCCTTGGGCCGGTAGTCGACGGTCTGCGTCATGCCTCGGTCTGTCCGTCCACCCCGGTCACTCGAGGATCTCGGCGAGGAACGAGCCGGTGTGGCTCTCGGGCACCTTCGCGACCTTCTCGGGGGTGCCGATCGCGACGACCTGGCCACCGCCCGCACCGCCCTCGGGTCCCATGTCGATCAGCCAGTCGGCCGACTTGATGACGTCGAGGTTGTGCTCGATGGTGATGACCGTGTTGCCCTTGTCGACCAGGCCGTTGAGCACGAGCAGGAGCTTGCGGACGTCCTCGAAGTGCAGACCGGTGGTCGGCTCGTCGAGCACGTAGACGCTCCGCCCGTTGGAGCGGCGCTGCAGCTCGGTCGCGAGCTTCACGCGCTGCGCCTCGCCGCCCGAGAGCGTGGTGGCGCTCTGCCCGAGCCGGACGTAGCCGAGGCCGACGTCGACGAGGGTCTTCAGGAAGCGGTGGATCGCCGTGATCGGCTCGAAGAACTCGGCCGCCTCGGCGATCGGCATGTCGAGGACCTCGGCGATGCTCTTGCCCTTGTAGTGCACGGTCAGGGTGTCGCGGTTGTACCGCGCTCCCCCGCACACCTCGCAGGAGACGTAGACGTCGGGCAGGAAGTTCATCTCGATCTTGATCGTGCCGTCGCCCGAGCACGCCTCGCAGCGGCCGCCCTTGACGTTGAAGCTGAACCGGCCCGGCAGGTATCCGCGCGCCTTGGCCTCGGTCGTCTCGGCGAACAGATTGCGGATGCGGTCGAAGACGCCCGTGTAGGTCGCCGGGTTGGAGCGCGGGGTGCGGCCGATCGGGTTCTGGTCGACGTGCACCACCTTGTCGAGGTTCTCGAGCCCGGTGACGCGGGTGTGCTTGCCCGGCACCTTGCGGGCGCCGTTGAGCTGGTTGGCGAGCACCCGGTAGAGGATGTCGTTGACGAGCGTGCTCTTGCCGGAGCCCGAGACCCCCGTGACCGCGACGAACGCGCCGAGGGGGAACTCGACGTCGACCTTCTGCAGGTTGTTCGCCGAGGCCCCGACCACCTTGATGACGCGCTTGCGGTCGATCTTCCGGCGCTTCTTCGGCACCTCGATCGACTTGCGCCCCGAGACGTAGTCGCCCGTGAGGGAGTGCGTGTTCTCGAGCAGCTCGGCGTAGGAGCCCGAGTGCACGACCTTGCCGCCGTTGACGCCCGCGCCCGGTCCGATGTCGACGATCCAGTCCGCGGTGCGGATGGTGTCCTCGTCGTGCTCGACGACGATGAGCGTGTTGCCCAGATCGCGCAGCTTGATGAGGGTGTCGATGAGGCGGCGGTTGTCGCGCTGGTGCAGGCCGATGCTCGGCTCGTCGAGCACGTAGAGCACGCCGGTGAGGCCGGAGCCGATCTGCGTGGCCAGGCGGATGCGCTGCGCCTCGCCGCCCGAGAGCGACCCCGCGGCCCGCGAGAGGTTGAGGTAGTTGAGCCCCACCTCGATCAGGAAGTCGAGGCGGGCCTTGATCTCGCGGAGCACCTGCGCGGCGATGTGCGCCTCGCGGTCGGTCAGCTCGAGCCTGCCCATGAACTCCTGCGCGTCGCCGAGGCTCAGGTCGGCGACATCGGCGATGCTCGCCCCGTGCACGAGGACCGCGAGGACCTCGGGCTTGAGGCGCGTGCCCTTGCAGACCGGGCAGGCGACCTCGCGGAGGAACTCGGCCCAGCGCGAGCGCTGGACGTCGGTCTCGGCCTGCACGTACTGCCGCTCGATGTAGGGGACCACGCCCTCGAAGCCGGACGTGTAGCTCATCTCGCGGCCGTAGCGGTTCTTCCACTTGACCTTGACCTCGAAGTTGTCGCCGTGGAGGACGGCCTGCTGGACCTCGGAGCTCAGTCGCTTCCACGGGGTGGACAGCGAGAACCCGAGATCGCGCGAGAGGCCGTCGAGCAGCTTCTCGTAGTACTGGAAGAGGCCCTTGCCCTGGGTGGTCCAGGGGATGATGACGCCCTCGGCGATGCTGAGGTCGGGGTCGCCGAGCAGGAGCTCGTCGTCGACGGACATGCGGGTGCCGAGGCCGGAGCACTCGGGGCACGCTCCGAACGGCGCGTTGAACGAGAAGGTGCGCGGCTCGATCTCGGTGAGCGAGATCGGGTGGTTGTTGGGGCAGGAGAGCTTCTCGGAGTAGGTGGTCCACGCGCCGTCGCCCTCGCCGTCGACGAAGTTGATCTGCACGATGCCGTCGGTGAGGCGCAGCGCGGTCTCGAGCGAGTCGGTGAGCCGCCCGAGGATGTCGGGCCCGGCGACCAGGCGGTCGACCACGACCGAGATGTCGTGCTTGAACTGCTTCTTGAGCGTCGGCGGGTCGCTGAGCTGGATCAGCTTGCCGTCGACCATGGCGCGCGAGTAGCCGCCGGCGGTGAGCTCCTTGAACAGGTCGACGAACTCGCCCTTCTTCTGCGAGACGACGGGGCTGAGGATCTGGTAGCGCGTGCCGGCGTCGAGCTCCATGAGCTGATCGGCGATCTGCTGGACGGTCTGGGCCGAGATCCTCTCGCCGCAGACCGGGCAGTGCGGGACTCCGATGCGCGCCCAGAGCAGGCGCATGTAGTCGAAGATCTCGGTGATCGTGCCGACCGTGGAGCGCGGGTTGCGGTTGGTCGACTTCTGGTCGATCGACACCGCCGGGCTAAGGCCCTCGATGAAGTCGACGTCCGGTCGGTCGACCTGGCCGAGGAACTGACGCGCGTACGCGGAGAGCGACTCGACGTAGCGGCGCTGACCCTCCGCGAAGATCGTGTCGAACGCGAGGGAGGACTTGCCGGACCCGGAGAGTCCCGTGAAGACCACCATCGAGTCGCGGGGGATCTCGAGATCGACGTCCTGCAGGTTGTGCACCCGGGCGCCGCTGACCACCAGCTTCGAGACGGAGTCGTCCAGCTGGGAGACGAACCGGTGGGGGTGGTGGGAGTGCTCGGAAGGGGCGGGAGCGGGGTCTTTGACAGCGTTCGAGATCGACACCTCGAAAGTGTATGCGGAGCCACCGACATCGCCGGCTGGCGTTCGCTGGGCGCTGATCCGCCCCCTCCGAGCTTGCGGATCAGGTCAGGTGACCGGCCTTCTCCATCTGCCGCAGCTCGCGCTTGAGTTCCGACACCTCGTCGCGAAGTCGCGCTGCGAGCTCGAACTTCAGCTCCCCGGCCGCCTGCAGCATCTGGCCGTTGAGGTCGCCGATGATCGCCTCGAGGTCGTTGCCCCCGTTGGCGGCGAGACCCTGGCGTCGCAGGTTCGGGGTGGGGCTCTTCTTCTTGGCGTCGCGACCCGCGAGCAGCTTCGCGGTGTCGGCGCCCTCGCGGGCGAGGACCTCGGTGATGTCGGCGATCTTCTTGCGCAGCGGAGTCGGATCGATGCCGTGCTCGAGGTTGTACGCCACCTGCTTCTCGCGTCGGCGATCGGTCTCGTCGATGGCGAGCCGCATCGAGTCCGTCACCTTGTCGGCGTACATGTGCACCTCGCCCGACACGTTGCGCGCCGCGCGCCCGATGGTCTGGATGAGCGACGTCGAGGAGCGCAGGAACCCCTCCTTGTCGGCGTCGAGGATCGCGACGAGCGAGACCTCGGGCAGGTCGAGCCCCTCGCGCAGCAGGTTGATGCCGACGAGGACGTCGTAGACGCCGGCGCGGAGCTCGGACAGCAGCTCGACACGGCGGAGGGTGTCGACGTCGGAGTGCAGGTAGCGCACGCGGACGCCCGCCTCCGTCAGGAAGTCGGTGAGCTCCTCGGCCATGCGCTTGGTGAGCGTGGTGACGAGGATGCGCTCGTCGCGCTCGGTGCGGCGCGTGATCTCCTCGAGGAGGTCGTCGATCTGGCCCTTCGTCGGCTTCACCACGATCTCGGGGTCGATCAGGCCGGTCGGGCGGATGATCTGCTCGACGATGCCGTCGGCGATTCCCATCTCGTAGCGTCCCGGGGTCGCGGAGAGGTAGACCGTCTGACCCACGCGCTCCTTGAACTCCTCCCACTTCAGCGGGCGGTTGTCCATCGCGGAGGGGAGGCGGAAGCCGTGCTCGACGAGCGTGCGCTTGCGGGACGCGTCGCCCTCGTACATTGCGCCGATCTGGGGCACGGTGACGTGCGACTCGTCGATGACGACGAGGAAGTCGTCGGGGAAGTAGTCGAGCAGGCAGTGGGGGGCCTCTCCCGACTGGCGCCCGTCGATGTGGCGCGAGTAGTTCTCGATGCCCGAGCAGAAGCCGATCTGCTGCATCATCTCGAGGTCGAAGGTGGTGCGCATGCGCAGGCGCTGGGCCTCGAGGAGCTTGTTCTGCTTCTCGAGGTCGGCCAGCCGCACCTCGAGCTCCTGCTGGATCGTGTCGATGGCGCGGTGCATGACGTCCTGGCTGGCGACGTAGTGCGAACCGGGGAAGACCGAGACGGAGTCGAGCTTGCGCACGATGTCACCGGTCAGCGGGTGCAGCGTGTAGAGCGCCTCGATCTCGTCGCCGAACATCTCGATGCGGATCGCGAGCTCCTCGTACATCGGGATGATCTCGATCGTGTCGCCGCGGACGCGGAAGGTGCCGCGGGCGAAGTCGACGTCGTTGCGCGCGTACTGCATCGACACGAACTTGCGGATGAGGCGGTCGCGGTCGACCCGCTGGCCGACCTGCAGCGCCACCATCGCCTCGAGGTACTGCTCGGGCTGGCCGAGGCCGTAGATGCACGAGACCGTGGAGACGACGATGACGTCGCGGCGGCTGAGCAGCGAGTTGGTCGTCGAGTGCCGCAGGCGCTCGACCTCGGCGTTGACCGAGCTGTCCTTCTCGATGAAGGTGTCGGTCTGCGGGACGTACGCCTCGGGCTGGTAGTAGTCGTAGTACGAGACGAAGTACTCGACGGCGTTGTTCGGGAAGAGCTCGCGGAACTCGTTCGCGAGCTGAGCGGCAAGGGTCTTGTTGTGCGCCAGGACGAGCGTGGGGCGCTGCACGGCCTCGACGAGCCAGGCGGTGGTCGCGGACTTGCCGGTGCCGGTGGCGCCGAGGAGGACCACGTCGGTCTCGCCTGCGGTGATGCGGGCGCTCAGATCGGCGATGGCGCGGGGCTGGTCACCGCTCGGCTTGTATTCGCTGACGACCTCGAACGGGTGCACGGCACGGGTTGGCTCCATGAGTCGAAGCGTAGCCGCGACCACCGACACCGGATGCGGCGTGCGCTCCGGGCGAACGCCTCCTCCGCCGGCGCGGGGCGCTCACCGCGCCCGGCTCAGCTCCGCCCACAGCTCGTCGGCCCGGGCGAGCGTCTGCTCCAGCGATCCGCTCGAGTCGAGGACGCGGTCGGCCAGCGCCAGCCGCTCCTCATCGCTCGCCTGGGCGGTGACGCGCGAGCGCGCCTCCGTCTCGGTGAGACCCCTCAGGGCGATCAGCCTCTCGATGCGCGTCTGCTGCGGAGCGTGCACGACCACGACCTCGTCGAACTCGGCCGAGCCCCTGCCCTCGGCGAGCAGGGGGACGTCGTAGACGACGACCGCCGCCGGATCCGCCGCACCCGCCTCGGCGAAAAGCCGCTGCGACCGGGCCGTGACCGCCGGATGGGTGATGGCGTTCAGATCGGCGCGTGCCGCGGAGTCCGAGAAGATCACCGCCCCGAGGGCCGGGCGGTCGAGCGTGCCGTCCTCCCGGATCATCGATGCGCCGAACCGCTCGGCGATGGCCTCGAGAGCCGGCTCCCCCGGCTCGACGACCTCGCGGGCGAGACGATCGGCGTCGACCACCACGGCTCCGTGCTCGGCGAGGCGGCGGGCGACGGTCGACTTGCCCGAGGCGATGCCTCCGGTCAGGGCTACGAGATGCACGCGGCCACCCTACCCAGCCCTCCCGGAGCGTCTCCCCGCAACGCCGAACGGCCGGCCCCCGTGAGGGGACCGGCCGTTCGTGGAGTGCACTCGATCAGTTGTTCGAGGACAGCTTCTCGCGCAGCGCGGCGAGCGACTCGTCGTCGGCGAGGGTGCCGCCGGTGGTCGACTCGTTGGTGAAGCCGCCGCCGACCGAGACGCCCTCGGAGACGGTGGCCGCCTCCTCCTGCGACTTGGCGACCTGAGCCTTGTGGGCCTCCCAGCGGGCCTGCGCCGCTGCGTACTCGAGCTCCCAGGCCTCGCGCTGGGACTCGAAGCCCTCGCGCCACTCGTTGGTCTCCGGGTCGAAGCCCTCGGGGTACTTGTAGTTCCCCTGGTCGTCGTACTCGGTGGCCATGCCGTAGAGCGCCGGGTCGAACTCGGTGCCCTCGGGGTCGACGTTCTCGTTCGCCTGCTTGAGCGAGAGCGAGATGCGACGGCGGTCGAGGTCGATGTCGATGACCTTGACGAACACCTCTTCACCGACCGACACGACCTGCTCGGCGAGCTCGACGTGCTTGCCCGACAGCTCGGAGATGTGGACGAGGCCCTCGATGCCGTCCGCGACGCGGACGAACGCACCGAACGGCACCAGCTTCGTGACCTTGCCCGGGGCGACCTGACCGATCGCGTGGGTGCGGGCGAAGACCTGCCACGGGTCCTCCTGGGTCGCCTTGAGCGAGAGCGACACGCGCTCGCGGTCGAGGTCGACCTCGAGGATCTCGACGGTGACCTCCTGGCCCACCTCGACGACCTCGGAGGCGTGCTCGATGTGCTTCCAGGAGAGCTCGGAGACGTGGACGAGACCGTCGACGCCGCCGAGGTCGACGAACGCGCCGAAGTTGACGATCGAGGACACGACGCCCTTGCGGACCTGACCCTTGTGCAGGTTGTTCAGGAACGTGGTGCGGCTCTCGGACTGGGTCTGCTCGAGGAGCGCACGACGCGACAGGACCACGTTGTTGCGGTTCTTGTCGAGCTCGAGGATCTTCGCCTCGATCTCCTGGCCGAGGTACGGCGTGAGGTCGCGGACGCGGCGCAGCTCGATGAGCGAGGCCGGGAGGAAGCCGCGGAGGCCGATGTCGACGATGAGCCCGCCCTTGACGACCTCGATGACCGAACCGGTGACGACACCGTCGGACTCCTTGATCTTCTCGACGTCGCCCCATGCGCGCTCGTACTGCGCACGCTTCTTCGAGAGGATCAGGCGACCCTCCTTGTCCTCCTTCTGCAGGACGAGGGCTTCGACGCTGTCGCCCACGTTGACGACCTCGGAGGGGTCGACGTCGTGCTTGATGGAGAGTTCGCGCGAGGGGATGACGCCCTCGGTCTTGTAGCCGACGTCGAGGAGGACCTCGTCGCGGTCGATCTTCACGACGGTGCCTTCGATGAGGTCTCCGTCGTTGAAGAACTTCAGAGTCTTTTCGACCGCGGCAAGAAAGTCTTCAGCAGACCCGATGTCGTTGATCGCGACCTGCTTGGCTGCCTTTTCGGTCGTTGCGGTTGTCATTAAGGGATGCTCCAGGATGGATGGGTATCGGGCGGCGGGCACCGGCGCGGCTCTCGACGCGAGCGAGTGGTGACCACCGCGGTGTATGAGGGGATGTGCCGTCGTCCGGCGGCGGCTCCGACGCGACCGGGCCGTGACCCGGAGCCTCTTCGCACGCCGTGGCACGGCGGCGCCACAAACGTGACGGTCAAGCCTATCGAACCCGGGAGCGCAGTGGCAATCGCCCGCGGTTCCGCTCGGAGCGATCCGGGAGTGGCACCCCGGACCGGATCAGGACGCGAGACTCGCGCGCAGAGTGTCCAGACCGACCCCGCCGAGGTCGAGCGCCCGCCGGTGGAACGCCGAGAGCGAGAACGCCTCCCCCTCGCGGGCCGCGGCGTCGTCGCGCAGCTGCTCCCAGATCCGCTGGCCGACCTTGTAGGACGGCGCCTGTCCCGGCCAGCCGAGGTAGCGGTTCACCTCGAAGCGGATGAACGCGTCGTCCATGTTCACGTTCCGCCTCATGAAGGCGAGGGCCGAGTCCGCGGTCCAGATCTCGTCCGTCCCCGGCATCCGCTTGCCCAGGTGCACGCCGATGTCCAGGACCACGCGCGCGGCGCGCATCCGCTGGCCGTCGAGCATGCCGAGACGGTCGGCCGGGTCGTCGAGGTACCCGAAGCCCTCCATCAGCCGCTCGGCGTAGAGCGCCCAGCCCTCGGCGTGGCCCGAGCTCCCGGCGAGCTGGCGCCGCCAGGTGTTCAGGCTGGCGCGGTTGCAGACGGCCTGACCCACCTGCAGGTGGTGCCCGGGGACGCCCTCGTGGTACACGGTCGTCAGCTCCCGCCAGGTGGCGAACTCCGTCACGCCCTCGGGCACCGACCACCACATCCGGCCCGGCCGAGCGAAGTCGTCGCTCGGGCCCGTGTAGTAGATGCCGCCCTCGTGCGTCGGCGCGATGAGGCACTCGAGTCGGAGCAGCTCCTCCGGGATGTCGAACGCCGTTCCGGCGAGCTCGCGGACGGCGCGGTCGCTCGTCTCCTGCATCCAGCGCTGCAGGGCGTCGACGCCGTGCAGGGTGCGGGAGGGGTCGGCGTCGAGGTGCGCGATAGCCTCGGCGACGGAGGCCCCCGGCAGGATCTCCCGGGCGATCGCCTCCTGCTCGGACGTCATCCGGGCCAGCTCCTCGATCCCCCACTCGTACGTCTCGTCCAGGTCGACGACCGCTCCGAGGAAGCGGCGGGACTGGAGCGCGTAGTGCTCGCGGCCGACGGCGTCCTGCTCGGTCGCGGCAGGAGCGAGCTCGCTGCGGAGGAATCGCTCGAGCTCGCCGTAGGCGGCGGCGGCGCGCCTCGCGCCCTCCTCGAGCCGACCGGCGAGCGAGGCGGGCAGGGATCCCCGGGTCGGCGCCGCGTCGGCGGCGAGCTCGGCGAAGAAGCCGCGGGGCGCCGCGATCTTCGCGGCCTGCTCGGCGACGAGGCCGACCTGGCGACGAGCGGGGACCACTCCCCTGCGGATCCCTTCGCGGAGGGTCTCGGCGTACCCGGTGAGCGCGGCCGGCAGAGCGTGGAGGCGCTCGGCCACGTCCTCCCAGTCGCGGACCTCGGCGACGGGCATGAGATCGAAGACGTCGCGCAGCTCCTGGACCGGTGAGGCGATGACGTTGAGATCGCGCAGCGGCAGACCCGCCTCGTGCGCCTCGAGCGTCAGCCGGAGCTCGGCACCGAGATCGGCGACGGTGACGCGGTCGACGGCGTCGACGGGGGCGGTGGACTCCAGCTCGGCCAGCGCGGTCGCGGTCGCGGCACGGGCGCGTTCGAGCCCGTCGGGCGAGAGATCGGCGAGGCCTCCCCCCGGCCGTCCGAGCCAGGTCCCCACCGCGGGGTCGAGCTCGACGAGGGTGTCGACCCAGCGCTCGGCGACCTGGTCGACGGCGGAGGGCTCACGGAGGTCTGCAGTCATGCTCCGAGCCTAGCCAGGACGCGTGGACGCCCGCCGCGAGCCGTCAGTGCGCGGCGGCGTCCCAGTTCGCTCCGTGCCCGACCTGGACCTCGAGCGGGACCGAGAGATCCGCGGCGTGCGCCATCCGGTTCCGCACGACCACCTCGAGCGCGTCCTCCTCGCCGGGGGCGACGTCGAAGATGAGCTCGTCGTGCACCTGCAGGAGCATCCGCGAGCCCAGGCCCTGCTCGTCGAGATCGGACTGCACGCCGATCATCGCGATCTTCATGATGTCCGCGGCGGAGCCCTGGATCGGCGAGTTCAGCGCCGCGCGCTCCGCGTTGTCGCGGAGCACGCGGTTGGCGCTCTGCAGGTCGGGGAACGGACGGCGGCGGCCGAAGATCGTCTCGGTGTAGCCTGTCTCGCGCGCCTGCTCGACGACGCTGCGCAGGTAGTCGCGCACCGCGCCGAAGCGCACGAAGTAGTCGGTCATCAGCTGCTTGGCCTCCGCGCTCGAGATGCGGAGCTGCTTCGACAGGCCGAACGCGCTGAGGCCGTAGGCGAGCCCGTAGGACATCGCCTTGACCTTGTTGCGCATCGCCGAGGTGACGTCGCCCGGCTCGACGCCGAAGATCCGCGAGCCGACGAAGCGGTGCAGGTCCTCGCCGCTGTGGAACGCCTCGATCAGCCCGGCGTCGCCCGAGAGGTGCGCCATGATCCGCATCTCGATCTGCGAGTAGTCGGCGGTGAGCAGAGTGCTCGCGTCGTCGCTGTGCACGAAGGCGGTGCGGATGCGGCGCCCGACCTCGCTGCGCACCGGGATGTTCTGCAGGTTGGGATCGTTCGAGGAGATGCGGCCGGTGGCCGTGCCCGTCTGGTCGTAGCTGGTGTGGATCCGGCGGTCGGGCGTCACCGACTTCTCGAGGGTCTCGATGATCTGCTTGAGCTTGGTCGCGTCCCGGTGCTCGAGCAGGAGGCCGAGGAACGGGTGCGGGTGCGACTCCTGCAGGTCGGCGAGAGCGGAGGCGTCGGTCGTGTAGCCCGTCTTCGTCGCCCGGGTCTTCGGCATCGCGAGCTCCTCGAAGAGGACCTGCTGGAGCTGCTTCGGCGAGCCGAGGTTCATCTCGTGGCCGATCTCGGCGAACGCGCGGCTCGCGAGGTCGGCGGACGTCGTGGTCAGCTCGCCCCGGAGTCGCGCGAGCACCTCGGGATCGATCGCGACGCCGGTCAGCTCGACGGTCGCGAGGACCTGCACGATCGGCAGCTCGATGTCGACGAGGACCGACAGCATGCCCTCTCCGAGCATCTCGGTGAGGACCCCGACGAGGCGGAACGCGTACCACGCCTCGGTGGCGGGGCTCATCGGCTCGACGGTCGGCACGAGCTGGTTCGGGTCGCCCTGCGCCATCGTCTCGTCGAGGTACTGGGAGACCTGCGCCGGCAGCGTCGCCGCATGGCCGGTGGGCTGCAGGAGCCACGCCGCGATGCGGGTGTCGAACGCGAGGCCTGCGACCGGGAGGCCGGCGGTGCGCAGTGCCTTCACCTGCGGCTTGGCGTCGGCGAAGTACTTGGGAGCATCGCTCGCGAGCCACTGCTCGAGACCGGTGTAGTCGGGACGGTCCGCCGCCCACGGGACGAACGCCGACTCCTTCTCGACCGACAGGCCGATGCCCTCGAGGCCGTCGGGACCGACCTGCGCCTGCACGGCGACGGGGGTCGTGCCCTTCGCGGAGACGGTGTCGAGCCAGTGCGCGAGCTCCTCGTCGACCATCGTCCGCACCGCGGGCGCCGCGGTCGTGACGGTGTCGCCCGCGAGAGCGGCGGCCGCTCCCTCGACGCCCTCGTCGGCGGCGATCGTGAGGACGCGCTCCTGGAGGGTCTTGAACTCCAGGCGCGAGAAGATCTCGCGGACCGCGTCGGGATCGATCGGCTGCCGCGCCAGATCGGTGGGACCGAGCGGGAGCTCGACATCGGTGACGAGGCGGTTCAGCCTGCGGTTGCGGAGGGCGTTCTCCTTCTGCTCCCGCAGCTTCTCTCCGACGACGCCCTTGATCTCGTCGGCGTGGGCGATGATGTCGGCGACCGTGCCGTACTGGTTGACCCACTTGGCCGCGGTCTTCGGACCGACCTTGTCGACTCCGGGCAGGTTGTCGCTCGTCTCGCCGACCAGGGCCGCGATCTCGGGGTACTGGTGGGGCTCGACGCCGTACTTCTCGAACACCTTGTCGCGGTCGTAGCGGGTGAGCTGCGAGACGCCCTGCGTCGACGGGTAGAGGAGGGTCACGTCGGGGGTGACGAGCTGGATCGTGTCGCGATCGCCCGAGACGACGAGCACCCGGTAGCCGGCCTCCGCGCCCTGCTTCGCGAGCGTGGCGAGGATGTCGTCGGCCTCGAAGTCCTCCTTCGAGACGGTGCGGATGTTCATCGCGTGCAGCGCCTGCTCGAGGAGCGGGACCTGCCCCTTGAACTCGGGCGGGGTCTCACCGCGCGTGCCCTTGTACTCGGGGTACTCGCGGGTGCGGAACGAGTAGCGCGAGATGTCGAACGCCACGCCGAGGTGGGTGGGCTTCTCGTTCTTCAGCAGCAGGATCAGCATCGACAGGAAGCCGTGGATGGCGTTCGTGTGCTGGCCGTCGCGGGTCTGGAAACTGTCGACCGGGAGCGCGTAGAACGCCCGGAACGCCAGGGAATGGCCGTCGACGAGCAGGAGGGTAGGCTGTTCCGGATCTGACACACGGCAAGACTACACAGCGCCTCCGACACCGGATCCGGACGGCTCCGAGCCGCTGGTCGAGGGCCTCGCAGGACGCGACGACGAGGAGATCCGTGACCGACTCAGCCCCCCTCGACACCCCCTGGGTCCGTCCCCCCGCGATCGACCTCGTGGCCGGCATCGGCCGCGGCATGGGCGAGCTCGCCGAGCGGATGGGCATCGTCTGGCACGAGCTCTCGCCGCAGCACTCCGTCGCCTCCATGCCGGTCGAGGGCAACCGCCAGCCCGTCGGGATCCTCCACGGCGGGGCGCACGTCGTGCTGGCCGAGTCGATGGGCTCGATCGCCGCGAACATCCACGCGGGCGAGGGCCGGATCGCGATGGGGATCGAGCTGAACGCGAGCCACAGCCGCTCGGTCCGCTCCGGCTTCGTCATCGCCACCTGCGACGCGATCCACCTCGGGGGCACGCTGGCGACCCACGAGATCGTCGTCCGCGACGAGGCCGGTCGCCGGCTCTCGACGGTGCGGATCACCAACATCCTGCGCTGAGGCGACCGGCAGCGGCTCGGTCCGCAAGCCCCGGTCGTGTCGCGGTCCGGAGCCTAGGCTCGCTGCGTGACCTTCCGCGACCTCCTCAAGAGCCTCCCGTCCATGCCCTCCGAGCTGCCGTCCTTCGACGCCGACGCCGCGCCGGACGAGCCGCTCGACCTGTTCGGCCGGTGGCTGCAGGACGCCGCGTCCGCCGGCCAGCTGCTCCCCCACGGCGCCACCCTCTCGACGGCCGGCGCCGACGGCAGGGTCGGCGCCAGGGTGCTCGTCCTCAGGAACGTCGACGAGCAGGGCTGGGCCTTCTCCACCCACGCCACGAGCCCCAAGGGGCGGGAGATGGAGGAGAACCCGCACGCGGCGCTCACCTTCTTCTGGCCCGTGCAGGGCCGTCAGGTGCGCGTCGAGGGGCGGGTCGTGCGCGGCTCCGCGGCCGAGTCGGCCGAGGACTTCCGTCGCCGATCGGAGGCGGGCCGCACCGCGCTGCTCGTCGGACGGCAGAGCGAGCCGATGGCGACCGCCGCCGACTTCGGCCTCGTCACGCTGCAGACCAGCGTCGTCGTCGGGTGCTCCCCCGCGACGATCGACCGCGAGTGGGCCGTCTACCGGGTCGTGCCCGAGCGGATCGAGTTCTGGCAGGGCTCCTCCGCGCCCGAGCAGGACCACGTCCGCCTCGAGTACCGACCGGGAACGACGGAGGCGGGCGGCTCCCCGTGGGGGCGCACCCGCCTCTGGCCGTGATCGGGGCTGACGCCCCGACGGCTACTTCTTCGGACTGAGCTGCTCGATGATCGCCTGCGCGACGTCGTGCATGGTGAGCCGGCGGTCCATCGACGCCTTCTGGATCCAGCGGAACGCCTCGGGCTCGGTGAGGCCCATCTTCTCGTTGAGCAGGCCCTTGGCCCGGTCGACGAGCTTGCGGGTCTCGAAGCGCTCGACCATGTCGGCGACCTCGGCCTCGAGGGTCAGGATCTGGGCGTATCGAGAGAGGGCGATCTCGATCGCGGGCAGCAGGTCGTTCGGGGTGAACGGCTTGACCACGTAGGCCAGCGCGCCGGCCTCGCTCGCGCGCTCGACGAGCTCCTTCTGGCTGAACGCCGTGAGGAGGACGACCGGCGCGATGTGCGCCTTCGAGAGGCGCTCGGCGGCGGAGATGCCGTCCAGCTGGGGCATCTTCACGTCCATGATCACCAGGTCGGGCCGGAGCTCGGTGGCGAGGGCCACGGCGGTCTCGCCGTCGCCCGCCTCGCCCACGACCTCGAAGCCGTTGTCGCGGAGGATCTCCACGATGTCGAGGCGGATGAGCGATTCGTCTTCGGCGACGACGACCCGACGGGGTGCGGTCGGCGCGGTTTCCTGGTCTGTCACGCCGATGAGCCTACGGTATTCTCGACGGGCTCGTGATGAGCCGGTGTGGCGGAATGGCAGACGCGGGGCACTCAAAATGCTCTGTCCGAGAGGGCTTGTGGGTTCGAGTCCCACCACCGGTACCACCCGATCGCGTGCCTCCCCGGGGTCCGCTAGCGTCGTCGGATGACCGCCCCGGCACCCCTCTGGCCCCTGTTCGATCTGGTGCTGCGCACTCCCCGGCTGGAGCTGCGCCCGGTGCGGGACGAGGATCTCGCCGGTCTCGCGGCCGCCGCACTCGCCGGGATCCACGAGCCGGGGCGATCGCCGTTCCCGGCTCCGTGGGCCGAGGCGCCCGCCGGTGAGCTGCCCGCGAACCTCGCCCGGTACCACTGGTCGCTCCGCGCCGAGACCACGCCGGACGCCTGGCGGATCGCGTTCGCGATCCTCGAGGACGGAGTCGTGATCGGCTGCCAGGACCTCCTGGCCGACCGGTTCGCGGCCACGCGCTCCGTCGCCTCCGGATCGTGGCTCACGCGGTCCGCCCACGGTCGGGGTCTCGGCCGGGAGATGCGGGCGGCCGTGCTGATGCTGGCCTTCGACCACCTCGGGGCGGAGGTCGCCGAGAGCAGTGCACTGGCGTGGAACACCGCCTCGATCCGCGTGTCGACGGCGCTCGGCTACGAGCGCAACGGCAGCAGCCGCACGGTGGGCGCAGACGGGGCGGGCGTCGAGGAGACGCGGTTCCGCGTCACTCCGGAGACCTTCGTGCGACCCGGATGGGGACTCGGGGTCGAGGGGGTCGAGGCCGCGCGCCGGCTCCTGCTCGGCTCCGCAGCCGGTTAGACGCCGCCCAGGCTCCTCCGCAGCCCGCCGCCCGGATGCGCGCGACGCAGGATCCCGCGGCGGCGCAGGATCGGGACGAGCTCGTCGAGCATCCGGTGCAGCGTCACGGGGTGGAAGTCCCCCGAGAAGGCGACGCCGTCGTTGTCGGCGTCCTCGCCCAGCTCCTCGATGAAGTCGGCGATCTCCTCCGCGGTGCCGACGAGGCCCCGCCGGTCGGCGACGAGCCCGAGCCGGGCCTTCGCCGTCAGCAGCTCGCGCAGCGGAGCGTCCGGACCGGCCGAGCCGTAGAGGCCCGAGATGCTCCCCCGCGAGACGTGCCCGCCGAAGACGGCCGGATCGATCGGCCGATCGAGGTCCAGCGCGGTGAGGTCGGTCTCGAGGTCGCTCGAGTAGGCGGAGGCGAGCGCGAGCAGAGCGGACTCGTCGGGATGAGCGGACGCGGCGACGAGCCGCTCCGCCTCCTCCCGGCTCGAGACGACGATCGGCTTCACGACGAAGAGGACGGTCAGGCCGTCCGGGTCGCGCCCGTGCGAGGCCGCTGCGGCGCGCGCCCGCTCCCGGTAGGCGCGGACGGTGGCGACGTCGAGCGACGCGAGTGCCAGCTGGACGTCGGACTGCGCGCCGGCGAAGTCGATGCCGCGGGGCGAGCCCCCGGGAGAGACGACGACGGGCTCGCCCGTCTCGAACGGCAGCGCGTTCAACGGGCCGTCGAAGGAGTAGTGCTCCCCGCGGTGCCGGACCGGGCGCAGGCGCGTCCCGTCGGCGAAGAGGCCGGTCGCGGCGTCCTGGAGGAGCGCGCCGTCGTCCCAGCTGCGCCACAGCTCGCGGATCGAGTCCAGCCACTCGTGCGCCCGGTCGTAGGCGCGGTCGTGCGGAAGCGGCTCCAGCCCGAAGTGGCGGCTGCTGCCCACGTCGGTGACGACGTTGATGCCGAGGCGGCCCCCGCTGAGGTGCTGCAGCGTCGAGAACTGGCGCGCCGCCTGGTAGGGGCTCCACGCCATCGGATTCACGGTCGGCGCGACGCCCAGGTGCCGGGTCGCCTCGAACAGGTACGGCGCGAGCAGGAGCGGATCGTGCTTGGGTCCGCCGTAGGCGCGGCGCACCCGCAGGTCGAGGGTGTCGGCACTGCCCAGCGACAGCGCGTCTTCGATGATCACGAGGTCGAAGCCGGCCTGCTCGAGCTCGCGCGCGCTCTGCCGATAGAGCTCCGGCTCCGTCCAGCGGCGGTCCCAGTCCCAGTCCGGCCGCCCCCACGCCTGCGGTCCGAAGCCGCGCGAGAGGAACCAGGCGAAGTGCTGCAGCCGGCTCACGACGCCGCCGCCAGCACGAGCGGAGCGGCGGAGGCGAGGAGCCCGGTCTCGAGGTCGTCGATCAGATCCTCGACGTCCTCGATGCCGATGGAGAGCCGCAGCAGGCCCGGTCCGATGCCGGCCGCCTCGCGCTCCTGGACCGTGCGGCGGGTGTGGGTCGTGCTGGCGGGATGCAGGACGAGCGACCGCACGTCGCCGAGGTGGGTCATCCGCGTGAACAGCCCGAGGGCGTCCGTGAAGCGGCGTGCCGCCTCCAGTCCCCCGCGCAGGGTGAAGGAGAAGACCGAGCCCTGTCCGCGCGGCAGGTACCGCCGCGCGAGGTCGTGCGACGGGCTGGACGCCAGGCCGCTGTAGTCGACGCTCTCGACCTCGGGTCGCGCCTCGAGCCACTGGGCGATCTGCAGAGCGCTGCGCGACTGGTGCCGCACGCGCAGCGACAGCGTCTCGAGCCCCTGCTCGAGGAGGAACGCGGTGAGCGGGGAGACGGTCGGGCCCATCCGGCCGGCGACGACGTCACGGGCGTAGTCGAGGAGCGCCCGCTCGGGAGCGGCCCCCGCGTCGGCGAGGTGCGGGAACCGGTCGGCCTCGGCGCGCCAGTCGAAGCGGCCCGCGTCCACGACGGCACCCGCGATGACCGCGCCGTGGCCCGCGAGGAACTTGCTGGCGGAGTGCACCACGACATCCGCCCCGTGCTCGATCGGACGGAGCAGGTAGGGGGTCGCGAAGGTGTTGTCGACGACGAGGGGCACGCCGTGGCGGTGCGCGACGTCGGCGACGAGCCGCAGGTCCACCACGTCGTTCCGCGGATTCGGGATCGACTCGACGAGCACCGCCCGGGTCCGCACGGTGATCGCGTCCTCCCAGGCCAGCGGGTCGTCGGCGTCCTCGACGAAGGTCGTGGTGATGCCCAGGCGCGCCAGGTTCTCGAGGAGCAGATTCCGTGTGCCCTCGTAGAGGCTCGCCGCGGCGACGACGTGCTCGCCCGCCGAGACGAGGGCGAGCAGGGCGACGGACAGAGCCGCCTGGCCGCTGCCCACGAGGAGCGCCCCGGAGCCGCCCTCGAGCGCGGCGAGACGGCGCTCGACCGCGTCCGTCGTCGGGTTCCCGACCCGGGTGTAGGTGTAGCCGTCGGCACCGGCGAAGCGGTCGCGCGCGTCGTCGAACGAGTCGAAGCTGAAGCCCGCGGTGAGGTAGATCGGGGTGCGCCGCGCGTGGAGCGCGTCCTCGGCCGATCCCGCGTGCAGCTGGCGGGTCGAGAACCCCCAGGCGTCCGTCCGCTCGCTCATCCCGCTCCGCCTCCCGCCCCGTCGCTCGGGGTGCCCCACGATGACACGGAGGTGCTCCGCCGGTCGCGGAGGTTACCCGGCGTGACGCTCACAGCACCGCCCCACCGCTCTGCGCCAGGCTGTCGGCGGTGCCGTCGGCGCCGGAGGGCGGACACATGGCAGGCGCACGAGGGATCACGGTCCCCACTCTCGGGCTGGCGGCGGAGCGGGGCAGGGAGCCTGCGAAGCCGGCCGTCGGTCGGGGTCGGCGCTTCGTCGAGCTGGTGCGGCTCGCGCGGCGCAACGGCCTGCTCCCCTGGACGGATCTGGACTTCGGCACCGATCCGTCCCGCTCGTCGCTGCGCCGCGAGCAGGCGGAGGGTCTCCGCAGCGCTCTCGAGGAGGCGGGCGGTGCCTTCGTCAAGCTCGGCCAGCTGCTCTCCACCCGATCGGATCTGCTGCCCGAGGAGTGGGTGAGCGCCCTCTCCGCTCTGCAGCGCGATGTGGAGCCGGCCCCGTGGCCCGAGGTGCGGGCCGAGCTCGAGGCGTCGTTCTCCGGCCCGCTCGAGCGCGTCTTCTCCTCGTTCGAGGAGGTGCCGGTGGCGGCGGCCTCGATCGGCCAGGTCCACCGCGCCCGCCTGCACGACGGGCGGCTCGTCGCGGTGAAGGTCCTCCGCCCCGGGATCACCCCCGAGGTGCGCCGCGACGTCGACGTCGCACTGCGCGCCGTGCGGCTGATCGAGCGCGCGTCGCCGCAGGCTCGGCAGCTCGGGATGCGCGCGATCGCCGAGCAGTACGGCGCCGACCTGATCCGCCAGCTCGACTTCCGCCTCGAGGCCCTGAATCTGCAGGCCCTGCGCGCGGTCCAGGCGCGGTCACCCCGCTCCGACGAGCTGGTCCTGCCCGAGCTGGTCGAGGAGCTCTCGGACCACCGCGTGCTGGTGATGGACTTCGTCGAGGGCGAGACGATCACGTCCGTGACCGCGAGGGGCGGGGAGTCGCCCCGGGTCCTCGAACCCGCGCTGCGGTCGGTCCTGCGCGCCTTCGTGCGGCAGGTGGTGCTCGACGGCGTCTACCACTCCGATCTGCACCCCGGGAACATCCTGCTGCTGCCCGACGGCCGTCCCGCCCTCGTCGACTTCGGCTCCGTGGGACGGCTGGACCGCGAGCTGCGCGAGCGCGCCCAGGATCTGCTGATCGCCTACCTGCAGTCCGACAACCGTGCGTTCGCGGACGCCCTGCTGGGCGTGGCCTCGCTCGAGGAGGGCGCGGACGAGGACGCGTTCCGGCGGGAGCTGAGCGCCTTCCTGACCCTCGAGCTCGGGCCCGGTGCGCGCGTCGACGTCGCGACCGTGGACGCCCTCGTCAAGGTCGTCACCGCGTACGGGCTGGCGGTCCCGGCGGAGGTGGTCGCTGCGGGACGTGGAGCCGCGGTGCTCGAGGGCACCCTCCGAACGTCGGTCCCGCAGATCGACCTGCTCGACGAGGCGAAGGCGCTCGCCGCCGAGCAGATCCGCGACCGCCTCGCTCCGACCGCCCTGCGCGAGACGCTCGCGGGCGAGGCCCTGGCGCTGCTGCCGGGCCTGCGGCGCCTCCCCCGCCGCCTCGAGCGGATCGGCGCCGCCGTCGAGGACGGAGAGCTCACGGTCAACATCCGGGTCCTCGCCGACAGCAGGACGCGGCGCCTGGTCGCCGCGGCGGTCCGCCAGGCGCTGCTCGTCGCGGTCGGCGCGGTCGGCGGAGTCACCGCGCTGGGCTACCTGACGTCGCCCGGCTCGGGAGGCGGGGTGCTCGACCCCGCGACCGTCGGCACCTGGCTCGGCGCGGGCTCGCTGGTCGCGCTCGCCGCGGCGGCCGTGGACGTGGTCCGCAGCCGGCGCTGACGGCGCACGGGGCGGATCACCAGAACATCGTGCCCGGGGCCCCCTTGAAGGGACCGACGACGCGGGACGGGATCCAGCCGCCGTAGAAGTCGCCCGGCTGCGGCTGGACGGTCTCGCCGTCGACGGTGCAGGAGTCCATCCGACCCGGGTAGAGCGCGACGGTGCCGCGCAGCTCCTCGAAGCCCGCCATCGGCTCCGGGTAGGTCCAGCCGGCGCTCTCGGCGACCGCCGAGCCCCCTCGCACGCTCAGGTAGGACGCCGCGCCCTTGAACTCGCAGATGCTGCGGCCCGGAGCCGGCTCGAGCGCCCCGTCGACGAACGCGTCGCGAGGGAGGTAGTAGACGGGCGGATGGCTGGTCTCGAGCACCCGGAGCGCCTCGCGGCTCTCGGCGACGACCACGCCGCCGAGCCGGACGATCACGTGCTCGGAGGTGGGCTCGACCCGCGGGGGCCTCGGGTAGTCCCAGACGGATTCCTGGCCCTCAGCGGGCGGTACGCGCTTCATCCCTCCACGCTACGCGCCGTCCGCCCGAGGTCGCCGAGAACCCGGCGAACGCCCGGCGGGTCCGCGTCCGACGACCGCGGATCACCGCCGGGGCGGCACGCGGGCCCCGCGGTCGCGTAACGTCGTCCTTGCGCCGGACCCCCCGAGACCGTGCGCAGAAGGATCCAGCGTGCCCACCGAATGCATCCACGGCCTCGACATCGCGCTCTGCGACGTCTGCTCCCCCGCCAAGGCTCCCGAGCCCGCGGCCGGGCGCACGCGCACCCCCGCGCGCGTTCCCGGGACCTCCCGCGCGGCCACCGCGCGAGCGGCGGCACGGGGCACGGCCCGCGAGAAGCCGCTGCCCAAGGTCGACATCGCCGCCCAGCGCATCTACCACGTCACGCACATCGACAACCTGGCCGCGATCGTGGCCGCCGGCGCCATCATCGCCGACGAGCAGCTGCCCGAGCGCCCCGCGATGGACGTGAGCGCCGAGACCACGCGCGAGCACCGCCGCGCGGTGCAGGTGCGCGACGGAGCGAGCGTCGCCGGATTCGTCCCCTTCTTCCTCTCCCCCGACGCCGCGCTCTGGGCCGATCTGCGCGGGGAGCGCGTCGCTCCGCACTGGTCGCCCCGCGCGCACGACACGACCGCGTCGCAGTACGTCGTCCTCGTCGGGTCGCTGGCCTCGGCTCCGGTGCTCAGCGACGGCGACGCCTCGCACGTCCTCACCCGCTTCACCGAGGGCGACGCCCTGGTGCGGACCTTCGCGCGTCTGCTCGTCGACGAGCCCGCGCTCCGCAGCGCCGAGGCGCTCGTGCCCGAGCGCTTCCCGCTCGAGGAGATCGCGGTCGTCGGAGTCCCGTCGGTGACGACGCGCAACAAGGTCAAGGCGCTCTTCGAGGGCAGCTCCGCCTCGCCCCGGGTCGCGGTCTACCCGCCGTGGTTCCACCCGGTGGCCGAGGAGGAGTGACCCCTCAGGGGCCGGACTGCAGATCGATGCGCTCCGAGAGGTAGCGCTCGATCGGCATCAGTCCCTGCTCGCCGAGTCCCGGCGCCCAGCGCACCATGACCTCATCGTGGCGCAGCGCCAGCGGCTCGGGGTCCGCGAGCAGCCCGTCGGCGTCCAGCGCGAGCCTCCGCCAGCCGTAGTTGACGATCTCCCCCTCGCGGAACGGGCCGTCGAAGGCGGCGCGACGGATCTCGCGGCGCGCCTCCTGCGACTCCGACTGGTTGTTCGCATGCAGCGGTGCGACCGCGCGCGTCACCGAGCCGGTGGCGAAGAGCGCGCCGGAGCGATCGAGCAGCAGGACGCCGACCCGCCAGGCGCGCGTCACCGGGGCCATCACCGGTGCGCGGCGGAAGCCGAGGATCGCCCTCGGGCGCCGCAGCTCGGCCAGAGCCTGGTCCTCGGCTCCGCGCTCCACGAGCTCGGCGACCGCCGAGGCCAGCACCTCGGTGAGCCGGGCGGCCGCCCGGGTCGCCTGCGTCGCGTCCGTCATGCGCCTCCTCCGTGCATCGCCACCAGCCTAGAACGGGTGGCACGCGCGCTCCGAATCGCGCAGCCCGGTCCGCAGGCCCGGCTACGATCGCCTGACGACACCGAGGGAGGACGAGCGATGCGCGTCATCATGATGGGGCCGCCCGGCGTGGGCAAGGGTACGCAGGCGGCGATCCTGGCCGACTCGCTCGGCGTGCCGGCGATCTCGACGGGAGAGCTGTTCCGCGCGCACGTCGCCGATGGGACCGACCTCGGCAGACGCCTGCGGACGATCGTCGAAGCCGGTCAGTACGTGCCGGACGAGATCACGAACACCCTGGTCGCCGAACGGCTGGACGAGCCCGACGCTCACGACGGCTTCATCCTCGACGGCTATCCCCGCACGCTCGCGCAGGTCGGCGAGCTGGACCGGATGCTCGAGGAGCGCGGTGCGGAGCTCGCGCGGGTGGTGCTGCTGACCGCCGCCACCGAGACGGTGGTGGGCCGGCTGCTCTCGCGCGCCGCCCAGCAGAAGAGGGCCGACGACGACGCCGAGGTGATCCGTCACCGGATCTCGGTCTACGAGCAGGAGACGGCACCGCTCGAGGGGGTCTACGCCGAGGCGGGGCTGCTCGTGCGGGTCGACGGGAGCGCCGACCAGGACGAGGTCGCCCGGCGGGTGGCCGCGGCGTGCCGGACCGAATGACCGGTCACGCCGCGGCGTCGGATCAGATCGCCGAGGCGAGGACCTCGTCGAGCTTGGCCGAGGCCTCCTCGTCGGTGCCCTTGAGCGCGAGCGACAGCTCGGACACCAGGATCTGACGGGCCTTCAGCAGCATGCGCTTCTCGCCCGCCGAGACTCCGCCGGCCTGCTCGCGGCGCCACAGGTCGCGGACGACCTCGCTGACGCGGTAGACGCTGCCGCTGGCCATCTTCTCCTGGTTGGCCTTGAAGCGGCGGGACCAGTTGCTGGCCTCCTCCGCGACATCGCTGCGCAGGACGTCGTAGACGGCCTGGACACCGGCGTCGTCGATGATCTCGCGGACGCCGACGAGCTCGGCGTTCTCGACGGGCAGGGTGATCGTGAGCTCGCTGGTGTGCACGTTCATCGTCATGAACGTCTTCTCGACGCCCTTGACCGAGCGCTTCTCGAGCCCGGTGATCGTCACCGCTCCGTGGTGCGGGTAGACCAGGGTCTCGCCGACCTCGAATGTCATCATGTCGTGCCTTTCATCGTGGGGCCTTCAGTGGGAGGAACAGGGGATCCGAGCGGCGCATCGGCCAGCCACGGAGGAAGGAGGGCGACGAGCTGCTCGACGAGCTCCTCGTCGGTGCCGTCGAGGGAGCCGGCGAGCCACGCTCCGACGACGGCGAGCACTCCGCCGGCGGCGAAGGTCGCGGTCAGCTCCGGATCGACGCTCGCGGGGACGTCCACCCGGGCGAGGACCTCGCGGTGCAGGGCCAGGACGGTGCCGAGCACCGCGTCGTCGGAGGCGACGCGCGCCGAGGCGCGGGCGCGCAGCCGTGCGTGGAACGCATGGCGGTCGACGAGCCGCTCGACGAGCCGCGCGTAGCCGCGGCGCAGAGCCGTCGCTCCGCTGCGGTCCTCGGCGTCGCCCTCGGCGACCTCGGCGACGACCAGGTCCTCGCGCAGCAGGGCGGAGGCGACGGCGGCCGCGTCCTCGAAGTGCGCGTAGAAGGAGCTGCGGCTGATGCCGGCCTCGCGGACGATGTCGCTGACGGCGATGCCCTCGGTGCGCTCCTCGCCGTCGTGCATCACGAGGCGCTCGACGGCGTCGAAGACGCGGCGGCGGGTGCGCCGCGCGCGCGGATCGGCCGAGGTGGGCGTCGAGGAGGGACCCGCTCCGTGCAGGGAGGCGACGCGAGCGGAAGTCATCGACGACAGTCTACCACTTCCCGGACAGGTGTTCGGGAGTCGGGTCGAAGACGTCGATCAGGGCAGCCGGTCGGCCTGCGAGCGGTCGAGGCGGGCGCGCGCCGCCCGTTCGCTGGGCGAGACGGAGCCGAGGTACGACTCGAGGCCGCGCATCAGGAGCCGGTTCGCCGTGATCGCGGGCCACCAGGGGCGGCGCAGCCCCAGGAGGCGTCGGATCTCCGGACGCAGCGATGCGACGGCGCCGGCGAAGAGGAGCGGGTACACGAGACCGGCCTCGCCGGGGAGGCGGACCGCGCGCAGGAACCCGACGGCTTCACGGACCCGCGCGTCGGGCTTGAGCTCCGAGGCGAAGCCGTCCAGCTGCGCCCGCAGCTCCGCGACGCTCTCGGGCGGGTTCGGGACCCCCAGGAGCCGACCGGACTCGGCCCACTCGCGGACGTAGGCGTCGGGTCCGCCGGGGATCGGACCGCCCCAGATCGCGTGCGTGCCGAGGAACGCGTCGGTGAAGGCGTCGTGCACCCAGAGCAGCAGACGCGGATCCTGCGCGGAGTAGGGTCGCTCGGAGCCGGCGGCGTCCTCGTACGTGCCCGTGATCCGCCCGTGGACGCCGGTCACCCAGCGGGCGGCTCCGGCAGCGGCGGCGCGATCGCCGAAGCTGGTCGTCAGCACCCAGCGCACCGTGTTGTCGAGGCGGCCCATCGGGTCCTCGCGGTAGCGGGAGTGGTCGTGCACACCGGCCATGGCGCCCGCGTGCAGGGTCTGCATCAGCAGGGCGCGGACCCCCGCGATCATCGTGGGCATCGCGCCGTTGACGGCCCAGACCGCGCTGCCGGGGCCGAAGAGGCCGGGACCCTCGCCCTGCTCCAGCGCGAGGACCCAGTCCGGTCGGGGGCGGGGTCGGCGAGGGCTCATCGGGTCAGTGTGCGCGCGCATCCTGTGCCGGGGCTGTCTGTCCCCCCTCCGGGGCGGGCCGGCCGTCCTCCGGGGCGGGCCGATCACGCGCCACCTGCCGGTCAGGCGCGGGGTCACTCCGCCAGCAGCTCGCGCACGTCGTCCGCGGTGAGCGCCTGCGCGAACAGCTCGCCGTCGTCGAGAGTCGCCGCCCCCAGGCGGGCCTTGCGCTCCTTCAGTCGCACGATCTTCTCCTCGATCGTGTCGCTGGCCACGAGGCGGTACACGTTGACACGGCGCTCCTGCCCGATGCGGTGCGCCCGGTCGACCGCCTGCGCCTCGGCGGCGGGGTTCCACCAGGGATCGAGGATGAAGACGTGGTCCGCCTCGGTGAGGGTGAGCCCGGTCCCGCCCGCCTTCAGGCTGATCAGGAACACCGGAGCGTCGCCCGAGCGGAACGCGTCGATCACCCCGGCCCGGTCGCGCGTCGAGCCGTCGAGCTGCACGAACGGGACGCCCCTGGCGCGCAGCCGCTCCGCCGCGCGCTCGAGGTAGGAGGTGAAGGTGCTGAAGACGAGGGCGCGGCGCCCCTCGGCGAGGACGTCGTCCAGGTGCTCCACGAGCGCGTCGAGCTTGGCCGAGGGGACGTGGCGGTAGGACGGATCGACGAGGGAGGCGTCCAGGGCCAGCAGGCGCAGCAGGGTGAGCGAGCGGAACACGGTGAAGCGCTGCCGGTCGAGGTCCTCGACCAGCCCGAGCAGCTTCCTCCGCTCGCGCTGCAGGTACCCGTCGTAGAGGACCCGGTGCGCTGGGGCGAGAGCGACCTCGATCGTCTGCTCCTGCTTCTCGGGGAGCTCCGGCGCGACCGCCTCCTTGGTCCGCCGCAGCAGGAACGGCCGGATGCGCCGGCGGAGGCGGTCGAGACGGCGTCCGGCCCCCTCCTCCTGCGAGAGGGTGCGGCCCTCGGAGAGATCGGGTGAGACGATGCCGACCGGTGCCTGGGCGTGCTGGATCGGCCGGGTGTACTCCTCCTGGAACCGGCGCAGCGGAGGAAGCAGGCCCGGGGCCGTGAGCGCGAGGATCGCCCAGAGCTCGTCGAGGGAGTTCTCGAGCGGCGTGCCCGTCAGCGCGAGCGTGATCGGCGCGGCGATCGAGCGGGCCGCCCGGTGCGTCTGCGACGAGGAGTTCTTGACGAACTGGGCCTCGTCGAGGATCAGGGCCGACCAGGACCGGGTCGACCACTCCTCGGCGGCGAGCCGGAGGACGGCGTAGCTGGTGAGCACCACGTCGACGTCGTCGGGGATCCCGGCGAGACCGGCCCGGGTGCTCGACACGGTGTGCACCCGCAGATCGGGCGTGAAGCGGGCCGCCTCGGACGCCCAGCCGGGCACGACGGAGGTCGGAGCGACCACGAGGAACGGCGTGAGGCGCTCCCCCGCCGCCTGTGCCTGCTCGAGCGCCTCGAGGATCATCGCGAGCGCCTGGAGCGTCTTGCCGAGCCCCATGTCGTCGGCCAGGACGCCGCCCAGACCGTTCCGGCGGCGGTGGACGAGCCAGGAGTACCCGGCCTCCTGGTAGGGGCGGAGCTCGGCTCGCAGGCCAGAGGGTGCCGGCACGGGGACGGGCGCTCCGGCCGCCAGGGCCTGCTCGAGCACGCGCCTCCAGGCGTCGGAGGCGACGGTGTCGTCGGCGAGCTCCTCGAGCTCGTCCCACAGCCCGGTCTGGTGCCGGCCGAGCCGCGGCCCGGTCTCCCACTCCTCGAGCTGGTCGGCGCGGTTCAGCAGCTCGCGGAGCCGGTCGAGGCCCGGATGGGCGAGCGAGAGGTAGGAGTGGTCGACGAGCCGGACGCGGTCGCCTCCGGCCGAGAGCGCGCGGAAGAGTGGCAGGAACGGCACGGTGACGTCGCCGATCCTGACCTCGACCGCGAGGTCGAACCAGTCGGCGTCCTCCGTGTCGACGGCGGTGACGGTGAGCGTCAGATCGCCGGTCAGGAGGCGGTAGTCGGGCGGGACGCCCTCCCGCTCGATGCGCACTCCCCCGACCTCCTCGAGGCGCGGCAGGTGCTCGACGACGAAGACGGCGGCGTCGGCTCCGCGCAGCAGCGTCGGGGAGGCGAGGTCGGGGACGACCTTGGCGCCCGCGTCGGCGAGTACTGAGGCCGCCCGTCGGAGGATCGCCGCTTCGAGTGCTCCGCTCCCGCCACCGTCGATCTCGCCGGCGCGGTCGGCGGAGCGCCGCCAGCGCCAGCTGACGCGGGCCGCCCGCCGGGGCTCGAACGACACCGTGCAGACCAGCCGCGGCGGTTCCGGCTCGTCGAGCTCGAGGCCGGGACCGTCGGCTCGCACCGCGACGCGCGCACGCAGCGCAGGCAGGTGGTCGCGGTGGAACTCCGCGACGTCCGCCTCGGGGACGATCGTCTCCTCCGGATGCCGCAGCAGGCGCAGCTCCTCGTCGTCGAGGGGCGCCGTGACGGGCGAGAGCACGAGCGCTGAGGGATCGCCGCCGTCGACGACGTACACGCCGTGCCTCGCGACGGAGCGGACGTGCTCGAGCGGCCGGTCGCCCTCCTCCGAGCGCAGGACCGGGCGCAGCACGACGTCTCCTGCGCGGTCGGCGGCGAGGAGCGCGACGTGACCGGCCGGAGCGAGGCGGACCGTCCGCTTCTCCGGCGCCAGCAGCGGGATGCCGAGCGCCCCCGCCTGCTCGAGGAGCCGCCAGAGGAGGGGGCTCTCGTAGTCGTCCAGCTGGATCCAGTCCGGGTCCTGACCGAGGTGCACGGTGCGCGTCGCACGGTGCAGGGCCGCGAACTCGGCGAACCAGCGCTGATGGGCGGGATCGAGGGAGAGCCGGTGGGTCTGGAAGTTGAGCGACTTCCAGGTGAGGGTGGAGCGGTTCCACGCTCCCCCGCGGCCGGCCACCACAGGCCGTGCGGCGAGGCGGTGGTCGTCGCGACCGGCCGGGTCGTAGTCCTTCGCCGTCACTCGCTCGCCCACCGGCGCCCGCCACGGGTCGTCGGCCCGGCGCACGAGGCGCCGCAGCTCGAACTGCAGGCCGATGGGCGTCAGAGGGCCGGGAACGGCGTCGAGGCGCTCCTCGGCCGCGCTGAGCTCGCCGACGCGCGCTCGCCACGAGGACGGGAGGGGTTCGGGAGGCACCGCCCCATGCTCCCACGCCCCTCCGACACGGTCGCCGATCCCCCGCGGAGCGCTCCGGACGGGGAGAATCGACGCATGCCCTCGAGCGACTCCTCAGCCCCCCCCCGCCTCGATCTCGGCGGGGACGACCTCCGCGTGACCGTCACCACGGCCGGCGCCGAGCTGGTCTCGCTGCGCGACGCCGCGGGCCTGGAGTACCTCTGGCAGGCAGGTCCCGAGTGGCGTCGCCACGCTCCCGTCCTGTTCCCGATCATCGGACGACTGCCGGATGACACCCTGCACCACGACGGCGTCGACTATCCCATGGGCCAGCACGGCTTCGCCCGCGACCGCGACTTCGAGCTCGCCGGCGTCTCGGGCGACGAGGCGGTGTTCCGGCTCCGCAGCGACGCGGCGACACGCGAGGTCTTCCCCTTCGACTGGACGCTGCTCGTCGCGTACGCCGTGACCGGGTCGTCCCTGCGCATCACGCAGACGGTCGAGAATCGCGGCACCGGCCCGCTCAGCGCCTCGGTGGGCAACCACCCGGCGTTCGCGCTGCCGATCCCCGGCGCGTCGGGCGAGCACCGGATCCGCTTCGGGCAGGAGGAGCCGGAGGGCTTCCGGCGCGCGCCCGGCAATCTGATCGCCGCCCCGCGCTTCCCCTCGCCTCTCGACGCCGGCGCTCTCACGGTCGACGACGCCTGGTTCGAGGAGGACGTGATGATCTTCGACACCCCGCGGCGGCGCGTGCTCACGCTCGAGGCCGACGGGGCGCGCTCCCTCACCGTCGACTCGGGCGACTTCGACGTCGTCGGGGTCTGGAAGCCGGTCGGTGCGCCGTTCGTGTGCATCGAGCCCTGGAGCAGCGTGCCCACGCCCGCGGACTGGGACGGCGACGTGCTCGACAAGCCGGGCCACTTCGTCCTGGCTCCGGGCGAGCAGCGCGCCTTCTCCTACAGCATCGCGCTCAGCTGAGCGTCCTCGCGCTGCAGCTGCGCGTCGAGGAGCTCGAACCGGCGGATGATCAGCCCCTCGCGGGTCGCCCAGGGGCAGATCACGAGCTTCTCGACGCCCAGAGCGTCCATGGCCGCCTCGGCGACGATCGCGCCTGCGAGCAGCTGCGGTGCGCGGAGGGCGGACACCCCGGGCAGGGCGGAGCGGTCGGCCGCGCTGATCGCGGCGAGGCGCGAGCTCCACAGCCGCAGGTCCACGAGGTGCAGCTCGCGGCGGACGAGCGGACCGGATGCGCTCGGGGCCGCACCGGTGATGCGGGCGAGTGAGCGGAAGGTCTTCGACGTCCCGGCGACCAGGTCGGGACGGCCGAGTGCCAGGAAGGCACGGGCGGGCTCGGCCAGGACGTCGCGGGCGTGCCGACGGGCGGCTCTGACGCTGACCGCCGACGGAGGATCGCCCTGCAGCAGGTCGCGCGTCACCCGTCCGGCGCCCAGCGGGACCGAGAGCGCGAGCTCGGGGACCTCGTCCACGCCCATCGACAGCTCGAACGACCCGCCGCCGATGTCGAGGTCGAGGATCGAGCCGGCGCCCCAGCCGAACCAGCGGCGCACGGCGAGGAAGGTCGCCGAGGCCTCCGCCTCTCCACCGAGCTCCTGGAGGTGCACGCCGGTCTCGGCGCGGACGCGAGCGAGGACGTCGGCCCCGTTCCCCGCCTCGCGGATCGCCGAGGTGGCGAAGGCGAGGACGTCCTCCGCCCGGTGCTCCCGCGCGACGTCCCGTGCCTCCGCGACGAACGAGATCAGCTCGCGCTGCCCCTCCTCGGTGATGTCGCCTCGCGCGTCGAGGTGGGCGACGAGCGCGAGGCTGCGCTTGTGGGAGCGGTACGGCACCGGTCGTGCGCCGGGGTGGGCGTCGACGAGGAGCAGGTGGACCGTGTTGGAGCCGATGTCGAGCACGCCGAGTCGCATGCGCCCACGGTAGCGCGGCGCCGAGCGGGCGCCGGACACGCGGGTGCCTCTCGCCCCGCCCCGAACGGAGTCGGCTCCGCCTCCTGCGCAAGGCTCGGGGTCCCGTGCGGCACCCGGAGCAGTTCCCGCCCTCGGTTCCGTGCTCCAGAGAGCGGGACCGGACGCAGGCGAGCACCCCGAACCGCCCCAGCCGGCCTCACCTGCCGCGCCGAACCGCGGTCCCGCGCTGGAAGCGGCCGCGCACGTCCGCCCGGTCGGTGCCCGGAACTCGGGTGGACGCGTGTCTCGATACGGCGCTCCGCGCCTACTCGACCAGCAGGCGGCGGAGCGGTCGCCGGGCCCCTCCGCACGACGCGTTTTCCCAGCAGCACTGCTGAAGGACGTGGTCTCGATACGGCGCTCCGCGCCTACTCGACCAGCAGGAGGCGGAGCGGGCGCCGGCCCCCTCCGCACGACGCGTCTCCCCAACAGCGCTGCTGAAGGACACGGGTCTCGATACGGCGCTCCGCGCCTACTCGACCAGCAGGAGGCGGAGCGGTCGCCGGCCGCATCCGCACGACGCGCCTCACCAGCAGCACTGCTGAAGGACGTGGGTCTCGATACGGCGCTCCGCGCCTACTCGACCAGCAGGCGGCGGAGCGGGCGCCGGCCGCATCCGCACGACGCGTCTCACCAGCAGCACTCCTGAAGGACGTGGGTCTCGATACGGCGCTCCGCGCCTACTCGACCAGCAGAGGCGCGCAGACTCCTGCTCCAGCAGTTCCGCGGACGACCACCCAGCCCCTTCCAGGGTCACCGGCGATCCGCGTGCGAGCGGATCGTCGTACCCGGAACGCACCCCGCTCCGCGATCCGCGACCGCCCGCACGAGCCGACCGCGCGACGGCCGACGAGGAACGAGGAGAACGTCGAACAAGCAGAGCCCCGACCGCGCGACGGCCGACGAGCAACGAGGAGGACGTCGAACAAGCACCGCCCGACAGCGCGACGGCCGACGAGGAACGAGGGGGACGTCGAAAAGGGCCCGGCCGCGATGCGGCCGGGCCCTTCTCAGGAACTCAGTGGTCCCAGTTCTCCACGGGCTCCACGGAGCTGGAGGAGCCGACGACGTGCACGCGCATGTCGTTCGTAGTGCCGGCGCGCCCGGGGGGCGATCCGGAGACGACGACGACCGTCTCGCCCGGCTTGGCGAGGCCCTTGTTGAGGAGCACGGCGTCGACCTGCGCGAACATCGCGTCGGTGTGGTTCACGCGCGGGGTCACGAAGGACTGGACGCCCCAGTTCAGCGCCATGCGGCGTCGGACCGCGGGCTCCGGCGTGAAGCCGATGATCGGGATGCCGTGGCGCAGACGCGTCATGCGGCGCACCGAGTCGCCCGACTCGGTGAAGACGCAGAGGAACTTCGCCTCGACGAACTCGGCGACCTCGGCGGCGGCCAGCGTGACCGATCCGCCCTGGGTGCGCGGCTTGCTGCCGAGCGGGGGGATCCGCTCCAGGCCGTGCTCCTCGGTCGACTCGACGATGCGCGCCATGGTCTGGACGGTGACGACCGGCCAGGCTCCGACGCTGGTCTCGCCCGAGAGCATGACCGCGTCGGCGCCGTCGAGGATCGCGTTCGCGACGTCCGAGGCCTCAGCGCGGGTGGGGCGCGGGCTCTCGATCATCGACTCGAGCATCTGGGTCGCGACGATGACCGGCTTGGCCCAGCGGCGCGCGAGCTCGACGGCGTGCTTCTGCACGATCGGCACCGCCTCGAGGGGCAGCTCGACGCCCAGGTCGCCGCGGGCGACCATGATGCCGTCGAAGACGTCGATGATCTCCTGCAGGTTGTCGACCGCCTGCGGCTTCTCGATCTTGGCGATGACCGGGGCCTTGCGGCCCTCCTCCGCCATGATCTCGTGCACGCGGGTGATGTCGCTGGCGTTGCGGACGAAGGACAGCGCGATGATGTCGGCTCCGAGGCGGATCGCCCAGCGGAGGTCGTCCTCGTCCTTCTGCGACAGCGCGGGGACGTTCACCGCGACGCCGGGCAGGTTGATGCCCTTGTTGTTCGAGACGTTGCCGGGGACGACGACCTCGGTGACGACGCGGGGGCCCTCGACGGCCGTGACGCGGACCGCGACCTTGCCGTCGTCGATGAGGAGCATGTCGCCCGGGTTCACGTCGTCGGGCAGGCCCTTGAACGTGGTGCCCGACAGCTCCTTGGTGCCGACGACGTCCTCGGTCGTGATGGTGAAGACGTCGCCCTCGGCGAGGGCGTACGGGCCGCCCTCGAACTTGCCGAGGCGGATCTTCGGGCCCTGGAGGTCGACCAGGATCGCGACCGCGCGGCCGGCGTCGTCTGCCGCCTTGCGGACGATGCGGTAGATGCCCTCGTGGACGTCGTAGCTGCCGTGGCTGAGGTTCATGCGGGCCACGTCCACGCCGGCGTCGATGATCGCACGAATGGTCTCGTACGACGACGTTGCCGGGCCGAGGGTGGCGACGATTTTCGCTCGTCTCATTGAGGGGGTGCTCCGTTGTTCTGCGCCCGGAGGCGCGTCGTTAGCGGGGAGGGTGAGCAGGGATTGCCAGCGCGAGACTATCGCCTCGGCGCGACTAGAGGGTGAAGCCGCGGTCGTTCGGGCCGACGGGTGCGGGGAGCTGCGTGGTCCCCTCGAGGTAGCGGTCGACCTCGGCCGCGACGGAGCGGCCCTCGGCGATCGCCCACACGATGAGGGACTGGCCGCGACCCGCGTCGCCCGCGACGAACACGCCGGGGGCGGTCGTCTCGAAGTTCGCGCCGCGGTCGACGTTGCCGCGGTCCGTGAACGGGACGGCGAGCTGACCCGCCAGGTGGTCCGACTCCGGGCCGGTGAAGCCCAGGGCCAGAAGGACCAGGTCGGCCGGGATCTCGCGCTCGGTGCCGCTCTTGGGGACGCGGCGTCCGTCGAGGTACTCGGTCTCGGCCACGCGCACCGCGCGGACCTCGCCGACCTCGTTCGAGAGGAACTCCACGGTGGAGGCGAGGAACATCCGCTCGCCGCCCTCCTCGTGGGCGCTCGAGATCTCGAACACGGTCGGGTCCATCGGCCAGGGCTGGCTGTCCGGGCGCTCCGACGGCGGCTGCTTGCCGATCGCGAGGTTGGTGACGGACGCGGCCTTCTGACGGTGGGCCGTTCCGATGCAGTCGGCTCCGGTGTCGCCGCCGCCGAGGACGACGACGTGCTTGCCCTCGGCGCTGATCTGCTCGAACACCGTGTCGCCGGCGAGCACGCGGTTGGACTGGACCAGGTACTCCATCGCGAAGTGCACGCCCGAGAGGTCGCGGCCCGGGATCGGGAGATCGCGCGGCACGAGCGCACCGGTGGCGACCACGACGGCGTCGTAGCGCGCCCGGAGGTCGTCCCAGGTGATGTCCGAGCCGATGTCGACGCCCGCGCGGAAGCGGGTGCCCTCGGCCTTCATCTGGTTGAGCCGCAGCTCGAGGTGCTTCTTCTCCATCTTGAAGTCCGGGATGCCGTACCGCAGGAGTCCGCCGATGCGGTCGTCGCGCTCGTACACCGCGACCGTGTGGCCCGCCCGGGTCAGCTGCTGAGCGGCGGCGAGCCCGGCGGGGCCGGAGCCGACGACCGCGACGGTCTTGCCCGTGAGGCGCTCGGGCGGGTGCGGCTGCACCCAGTCGTTGCCGAAGGCCTGATCGATGATCGAGACCTCGATCTGCTTGATCGTGACCGCGGGCTGGTTGATGCCGAGCACGCACGACGACTCGCACGGGGCCGGGCAGAGCCGGCCCGTGAACTCCGGGAAGTTGTTGGTCGCGTGCAGGCGCTCGATGGCCTGGCGGCCCTCGCCGCGCCACATCAGGTCGTTCCACTCGGGGATCAGGTTCCCGAGCGGGCAGCCCTTGTGGCAGAACGGGATGCCGCAGTCCATGCAACGTCCGGCCTGACGGCGCAGCACGGCGGAATCGCCCTGCTCGTACACCTCTTTCCAGTCCATCAGCCGCACGGAGACGGGGCGCCGCTTGGGCAGCTCCCGGTCCTGCACCTTCAGGAACCCCTTGGGATCAGCCACCGGTCACCTCCAGAATCCGTCCCCAGACGACGTCGCCGTCGGGGTCGAGCCCCTCTTCGACAGCGGATGCGCGCGTCGCGAGCACCGCGGCGAAGTCGCGGGGCAGTACCTTGACGAAACGCGAGACGGTTCCGTCGAAATCGTCGAGCATGCCCTGGGCCAGGGTGGACTCGGTCTCGGCGACGTGGCGCTCGAGAAGGTCGCGGAGCATCTCGACATCGGCGCTGTCGAGCGCCGAGAGCGTGAGCTCTCCGGAGGCGAGGGCGTCGCGGTTGACGAGCTCGCGCTGGAGGCCGTGCACGTAGGCCGTGCCGCCGGACATGCCCGCGCCGAGGTTCCGGCCCGTGTCGCCGAGGATCACGGCCAGACCGCCGGTCATGTACTCGAGCGCGTGGTCGCCCACGCCCTCGACGACCGCCGTCGCCCCGGAGTTGCGGACGAGGAACCGCTCGCCGACCATGCCCCGGATGAACATCGTGCCCTGGGTCGCCCCGTAGCCGATGACGTTGCCCGCGATCACGTTCGTCGAGGCGTCGAAGGTGCTGCGGCGGTCGGGCCGCACCACGATCTGGCCGCCCGAGAGGCCCTTGCCGACGTAGTCGTTCGAGTCGCCCTCGAGCCGCAGGGTGATGCCCGCGGGGAGGAAGGCGCCGAGCGACTGCCCGGCGGAGCCGCGCAGCGACACGACGATGGAGTCGGCCGGCAGGCCGTTCTCGCCGTAGCGCACCGTGACCTCGTGGCCGAGCATGGTGCCGACCGCGCGCTCGGTGTTCTTGATCTCGCGCTCGATCCGGACGGTGCCGCGGTGATCGAGCACGTTCGCCGCGAGGCGGATGAGCTCGTTGTCGAAGTGCTTCTCGAGCTCGTGCTCCTGGACGCGGCCGTGGCGACGGGGCTCCTCGGCCGTGAAGACGGGGCCGACGAGGATCGGCGTGAGGTCGAGGCCGCTCGCCTTCCAGTGCTCGATCGCCTGGTTGACGTCGAGGAGCTCGCGGTGCCCGACGATCTCGTCGATGCTCCGGTAGCCCAGCTGCGACAGGTACTCGCGCACCTCCTGGGCGATGAACTCGAAGAAGTTGACGACGAACTCGGGCTTGCCCGAGAAGCGCTTGCGCAGCTCCGGGTTCTGCGTGGCGACGCCGACGGGGCAGGTGTCGAGGTGGCAGACGCGCATCATGATGCAGCCCTCGACGATCAGCGGAGCGGTCGCGAATCCGAACTCCTCCGCTCCGAGCAGCGCGCCGATGACGACGTCGCGACCGGTCTTCATCTGGCCGTCCACCTGCACCACCACGCGGTCGCGCATGCCGTTGAGCATGAGGGTCTGCTGGGTCTCGGCCAGGCCGAGCTCCCACGGCGTGCCCGCGTGCTTGAGCGAGTTGACCGGGCTCGCGCCCGTGCCGCCGTCGTGACCCGAGACGAGGATGACGTCGGCCAGGGCCTTCGCCGTCCCCGCGGCGACCGCGCCGATGCCGGACTGGCTGACCAGCTTGGCGTGGATGCGGGCGGAGGGGTTCGCGCGCTTGAGATCGAAGATGAGCTGCTTGAGGTCCTCGATCGAGTAGATGTCGTGGTGCGGGGGCGGCGAGATGAGGCCGACCCCGGCGGTCGCGTGGCGGGTGCGCGCGATCCACGGGTACACCTTCGTCGGCGGCAGCTGACCGCCCTCGCCCGGCTTGGCGCCCTGGGCGAGCTTGATCTGGATGTCGTCGGCGTGGGTGAGGTACATGCTCGTGACGCCGAAGCGGCCCGAGGCGACCTGCTTGATCGCGGAACGGCGCTCGGGGTCGAGCAGTCGCTCCGTGTCCTCGCCGCCCTCGCCGGTGTTCGACTTGGCGCCGAGCCGGTTCATCGCGATGGCGAGCGTCTCGTGCGCCTCCGGCGAGATGGAGCCGTAGCTCATCGCCCCGGTGGAGAAGCGCTTCACGATCGACTCGACCGGCTCGACCTCGTCGATGGGGACCGGCGTCCGCCCCTCCGTGTCGAGCGAGAACATGCCGCGCAGCGTCATGAGGGAGCTCGCCTGGTCGTCGACCATCTTCGTGTACTCGCGGAACACGTCGTAGCGGCGGTTGCGCGTGGAGTGCTGCAGGCGGAAGACGGTGTCGGGGTTGAAGAGGTGCGGGGCGCCGTCCCGGCGCCACTGGTACTCGCCGCCGACGGCGAGGCGCTCGTGCGCGACGACCGCGCCGTCCTCCGGGTACGCGGCGCGGTGGCGCGCGGCGTTCTCCTCGGCGACGACGTCGATCCCGATGCCGCCGAGCTTGGAGACGGTGCCGGTGAAGTACTGGTCGACGAAGGCCTGGCTCAGCCCGACGGCCTCGAAGGTCTGCGCTCCCGCGTAGCTCGAGACGGTCGAGATGCCCATCTTGGACATGATCTTCAGCACGCCCTTGCCGAGCGCCTTGATCACGTTCTTGACGGCCTTCTCGGGCGAGATGTCCGAGAGCATGCCGCTGCGCACGAGCTGCTCGCAGGTCTCCATAGCGAGGTAGGGGTTCACCGCGGACGCGCCGTAGCCGATCAGCGTGGCGACGTGGTGCACCTCGCGGACGTCGCCGGCCTCGACGACCAGCCCGACGCGCATCCGGTTCTCGGTGCGGATGAGGTGGTGGTGCACGGCGGCGAGCATCAGCAGGGACGGGATCGGAGCGAGGTCCTTCGTGGAGTCCCGGTCGGAGAGCACGAGGAACTGCGCCCCCGCGGCGATCGCGTCGTCGGCCTCGCTGCACATCTCGTCGATGCGGTCCTGCATCGCACGCGGACCGGCGTCGACGCGGTAGAGCCCGCGGATCGTCGTCGTGATGTGGCTGAGCGGACGCGGTGCGATGTGCTGGATCTTCGCGAGCTCGTCGTTGTCGATCACCGGGAAGTCGAGGACGACCTGGCGGGCGTGCTCGGCACCGGCCGAGAGCAGGTTGAGCTCGGGACCGAGCCCGAGGCGCAGCGACGTGACGACCTCCTCGCGGATGGAGTCCAGCGGCGGGTTCGTCACCTGGGCGAACGCCTGGGTGAAGTAGTCGAAGAGCAGACGCGGGCGCTTGGACAGCACGGCCACCGGGGTGTCCGAGCCCATCGCACCCAGCGGCTCCGCGCCGGCCTTCGCCATGGGCAGCAGGAGGAGGCGGACCTCCTCCTCCGTGTAGCCGAAGGTGCGCTGGCGGCGGGTGACCGAGGCCGGGGTGTGCACGATGTGCTCGCGCTCGGGGAGGTCCCTGAGGTTGATGCGGCCCTTGTCGAGCCACTCCTCGAAGGGACCGGAGTCGGCGAGCTGCGCCTTGATCTCCTCGTCCTCGACGATGCGTCCCTGCTCGGTGTCGACCAGGAACATGCGGCCCGGCTGGAGACGGCCCTTGCGGACGACCTTCGCGGGGTCGATGTCGAGCACGCCGATCTCGCTCGCGAGCACGACGAGGCCGTCGTCGGTGACGACGTAGCGGCCCGGACGGAGCCCGTTGCGGTCGAGGGTGGCGCCGACGAGCTCGCCGTCGGTGAAGACGATGGCGGCGGGGCCGTCCCACGGCTCCATGAGCATCGAGTGGTACTCGTAGAACGCGCGGCGCTTCTGGTCGATCGCGGCGGCCTGGTTCTCCCACGCCTCCGGCACCATCATCATAATCGCGTGCGGCAGCGAGCGGCCCGCGAGGTTCAGCAGCTCCACGGTCTCGTCGAACGAGGCCGAGTCGCTGCGCCCGGGCGAGACGATCGGGAACAGCGGCGAGAGGTCGCCGAGCTCCTTGCTCTTCAGCTGGGACTGGCGTGCGCGCATCCAGTTGCGGTTGCCCTGCACCGTGTTGATCTCGCCGTTGTGCGCGATCATCCGGAACGGCTGCGCGAGCGGCCACGACGGGAACGTGTTGGTCGAGTAGCGCGAGTGCACGAGCGCGAGCTTCGAGGTGAAGCGCTCGTCCTGGAGGTCCGGGTAGAACGGCTCGAGCTGGAGGGTCGTCACCATGCCCTTGTAGACGAGCGTGCGGCTCGAGAGCGACATGAAGTACACCTCGAGCTCGCGCTCGACGCGCTTGCGCAGGCGGAAGGTCAGCCGGTCCAGGCGCACGGAGGAGAGCGGGGTGCCGGTCTCGTCGGTGAGGTCGCTGCGGACGTAGAGCTGCTCGATCGCGGGCATCGCCGCGCGGGCGAGCGTGCCGATCTCATCCGGCTGCACCGGGACGGACCGCCACCCCACGACGGTGAGGCTCTCCTCGCGGGCGATGTCCGCGATCGTCGACTTGACGCGCTCGCGCTCGAAGACGTCGACCGGGAGGAACGCGTTGCCGACGGCGTACTGCCCGAGCGGCGGCAGCTCGAACGCCGCGACCGCACGGAGGAAGTCGTCCGGGATCTGCGTGATGATGCCGGCGCCGTCCCCGGTGCCCGCGTCCGAGCCGACCGCGCCGCGGTGCTCGAGGTTGCGCAGGGCGTCGAGGGCCGCGTCGATGATGTCGTGCCCGGCGGTGCCGCGCATGGTGGCGACCATCGCGAGACCGCAGGCGTCCTTCTCGGCCGCAGGGTCGTACATGCCCTGAGCGGGCGGAGTGCCGAGGAACGGCACGACGGGGACGCGGGGCGAGGGCTGGGCGGGTGCCATGTCAGGAACCGTCCTCACGAGTGTTGTGGCGGATGGGGACGTCGCTGGCCCGCAGGTGGTGATGGAGGGTCGGCTCCCCGATCGGGAGGGCCGTGTCGTGGGGGTCACGCGCCGTCGGCGTGACCGCACGGACGACACGCGGCAGCGCTTGTGGCTGAGCCGTGGAGTGCGATCGTGCGGTTGTCGGGCACCGGATCATCGGCCGCGGGGGTCCCGCGGCCTCCGTCAGGTGCGGGAGACCGTCGGCTTCTCGGCGTCGTCGCCGGAAGCAGCAGTGGTGGGTGCGTGCGAGTCGGACTCGACGTCCTCGAATTCTACCGCAGCCTCGGCCGGCTTCCACTCCTTGCCGGGGCGGTAGGCGGAGGGTTCTGCGCCGGTGTGCTCGCGCTTCTGCACGATCACGAGGACGAGGCCGATCACGACGGCGAGCAGCGCGGCCCAGACGTTCGTGCGGATGCCCCAGAAGACCTCGCTCGGGTCGACGCGGATCGACTCGAACCAGACGCGGCCGACGCCGTACCAGATCAGGTAGGCGGCGAAGACGGTGCCCCACTGCAGCTTCAGGCGGCGCTCGAGCAGCAGGATCACCGCGATGCCGACGACGTTCCAGAGGATCTCGTAGAGGAAGGTCGGGTGGAACAGGGTGCCCTCGGGCAGCCCCACCGGGTAGGCGGGGTTCGAGGTCGGGACCTCGAGGCCCCAGGGCAGCGTCGTGGGCAGTCCGTAGAGCTCGACGTTGAACCAGTTGCCGAGTCGGCCGAGGGCCTGGGCGGCGAGCATGCCGGGCGCGAGGGCGTCCGCGAAGGTCCAGAAGCGGACCCCGGTCCAGCGGCAGCCGATCCAGGCGCCGACGGCGCCGCCGATCAGCCCGCCGAAGATGGCGTTGCCGCCCTCCCAGATGTAGAGCGTGCGGAGCAGATCCGCGCCCTCGTAGAAGTAGTCGCCCGGGTGGGTGAGCACGTGGTAGATCCGCGCCCCCACGATGCCCAGCGGGACCGCCCAGATGATGATGTCGAGCACGACCCACGGCTCGGCGCCGCGGCGCTTCAGCCGCGCGTTCGTCATGATCGTCGCGACGACGATGCCGGCGAGGATGCACAGCGCGTAGGTGTGGATCGAGAAGGTCCGCTCGAAGAGCGTGAAGTCGTACTGACTCCACGCCTCGGGCGGGCTCGGGATGCTCAGCGGTACGGACACCGGTACGTCGACCTTTCGAACGGAGGGGTTCCCCGGGCACGACGACGTCGCGCCCCGACGGGCACTGCGATTGTAGTGGGAGCCGTCAGGCGCGCAGGCGCGTGCCGTCGGCCAGACCGCGTGCCGTCTCCAGCACGGCGTCGACTCCTCCGGACGCGAGAGCGCGCACCAGGGCGGAGCCGACGATGGCGCCGTCGGCGTAGGCGAGGATCTCGGCGACCTGCTCCCCCGTCGAGATGCCGAGGCCGACGCAGGCGCTCTCGGACCCGGCGGAGCGGAGGCGGTCGACGAGCGTCCGAGCGGCGGTGTCGACGTCGGTGCGCGCTCCCGTGATCCCCATGGTGGACACCGCGTAGACGAAGCCCCGGCTCGAGGAGACGGCCTGGCGCAGGCGCTCGTCGGTCGAGGACGGTGCGGCGAGGAACACCCGGTCGAGACCCAGGCGCTCGGAGACGGCGATCCACTCGGCGCCCTCGTCCGGGATGAGGTCGGGCGTGATGAGGCCCGACCCGCCCGCCTCGGCGAGGTCGGTCGCGAAGCGCTCCACCCCGTACTGCAGCACGGGGTTGTAGTAGGTCATGACCAGCACGGGCACGTCGACGCGGGAGCGGATCTCGCGCACGGCCTCGAAGCCGTGACGCAGCTTGAAGCCGCCGGCGATCGCGGTCTGCGTCGCCTGCTGGATCACCGGCCCGTCCATGACGGGATCGGAGTAGGGCAGGCCGAGCTCGATCGCGTCGACGCCGTTCTCGGCCATGGCGACCGCGGCGTCGATGCTCGTCGCGAGGTCGGGGAAGCCCACGGGGAGGTACCCGATGAGGGCCCCCGCGGCCTCCGTGTTGCGCCGGCGGACGGTCTCGGCGACGCTCGGTCCTACTCCGCTCACGACTGCACCGCCCCCTGGTCCATGAGGCCGAAGTAGTGCGCGGCCGTCGTCATGTCCTTGTCGCCGCGTCCCGACAGGTTGACGAGGATCGTCGCCTCCGGTCCCAGCTCGCGCCCGAGCACCAGGGTGCCGGCGAGGGCGTGCGCGGACTCGATCGCGGGGATAATGCCCTCGGTGCGGCTGAGGAGCTTGAGCGCGTCCATCGCCTCGCCGTCGGTCACGGCGCGGTAGTCGGCGCGGCCGATGCTCGCGAGCCACGCGTGCTCGGGGCCGACGCCGGGGTAGTCCAGGCCCGCCGAGATGGAGTGCGACTCGACGGTCTGCCCGTCCTCGTCCTGGAGGAGGAAGCTGCGCGCGCCGTGCAGGACGCCGGGGCGCCCCTTGCTGATCGTCGCCGCGTGGCGCGGGGTGTCGATGCCGTCGCCGCCGGCCTCGAAGCCGACGAGGCGGACCTCGGGGTCGTCGAGGAACGCGTGGAAGATGCCCATGGCGTTCGAGCCGCCGCCCACGCAGGCCGTGACGGCCGTGGGGAGCGATCCGGTGAGCTCGAGGACCTGCTCGCGCGCCTCCTCGCCGATGATCTTCTGGAAGTCGCGCACGAGGGCGGGGAACGGGTGCGGACCCGCGACCGTGCCGAAGATGTAGTTGGTCGACTCGACGTTGGTGACCCAGTCGCGCATGGCGTCGTTGATCGCGTCCTTGAGGGTGCGCGATCCGGTCGTCACCGAGACGACCTCGGCGCCGAGCAGTCGCATGCGGGCGACGTTGAGCGCCTGGCGCTCGGTGTCGACCTCGCCCATGTAGACGACGCACTCGAGGCCGAACAGGGCCGCGGCCGTGGCCGTGGCGACGCCGTGCTGGCCCGCTCCGGTCTCGGCGATCACGCGGGTCTTGCCGATGCGCTTGGTCAGGAGGGCCTGGCCGAGCACGTTGTTGATCTTGTGCGAACCGGTGTGGTTGAGGTCCTCGCGCTTGAGGATGATGCGCGCACCGCCGGCGTGCTCGGCGAAGCGCGGCACCTCGGTGATGATCGAGGGCCGGCCCGTGTAGCTGCGGTGCAGCTCCATGAGCTCCGCGTGGAACTCGGGGTCGACCTTCGTGCGCTCGTACTCGGCGCTCAGCTCGTCGAGCGCCTCCACGAGGGATTCGGGGACGTAGCGACCGCCGAAGTCGCCGAAGTAGGGGCCGAGCTCGTCTCGGAGGGCCATGGCAGTACCGCCAGTCGGTGTCAGTGCGCCAGGAAGCTGGCGAGGGTGGAAACGGGGTCGCCGCCGGTGACGAGGGCCTCCCCGACGAGGACGACGTCGGCGCCGGAGCGCCTGTAGTGGGCCACGTCGTCGGCGGAGAGGACCGCCGATTCGGCGACCTTCACCGCGTCGGCGGGGAAGCGCTCGGAGAGGCGGCCGAAGAGGTCGCGGTCGAGCTCGAAGGTGGACAGGTCGCGGGCGTTCACGCCGATGAGGCGGGCGCCGAGGTCGGAGGCCCGCTCCAGCTCGTCGGCCGAGTGGGTCTCGACCAGCGGGGTCATGCCGAGATCGAGGATCAGGGCGTGGAGCTCGCGCAGGACGCTCTGCTCGAGCGCCGCGACGATGAGGAGCACGAGATCGGCTCCTGCGGCGCGGGCCTCGAGCACCTGGTAGGGCTCCGCGATGAAGTCCTTGCGCAGGACGGGGATCGACACCTGCGCGCGGACCGACTCGAGATCGGCGAGCGAGCCCTTGAACCGGCGCTCCTCGGTGAGGACGCTGATCGCGCTCGCTCCGCCCTGCTCGTACTGCGACGCCAGGGCTGCGGGGTCGGGGATCTCGGCGAGGGCGCCGCGGGACGGGCTGGACCGCTTCACCTCGGCGATGATCCGGACCCGCTCGGCCGGAGCCAGCGCGGCCAGCGCATCGATCGCGGGGGCGCGCAGAGCGGCGCGCCGCTCGACCTCGGCGAGCGGGACGGTCTCGCGGCGCTTCGCCGCATCGGCCAGGGAGCCGGCGGTCAGATCGGTCAGCACCTAGGCGCGCGCCTTCGGGTTGGCCTTGGAGCCGTTCACTCCGTAGCCGGCCCTGGCCATGCCCATTCCGACGAGGAGTCCGACGACCACGAGACCGGCGGAGAGCCACACGACGAGCGGGACGTCGAACCAGAAGGCGATCGTGCCGATCGTGAACCCGACCAGCATGATGACGACGGCCGTCCACGCGGCCGGCGAGTGGCCGTGGCTGTCTTCGTCGTGCTCGGTGCTCATGGTTCTCCTCCTGGACGTGCATCGGGACCCCACGAGTCTAGCGGCTCGCGCCCGAGGGCTCCCCCGCGCTCGGGGCGGGTCGTCAGCGTCCCGACGTGGGGTCGTCGCCCCGGGAGAGCTCGTCCCAGGAGACGACGGGATCGATCGTGCCGTCGTCCGTCTCGACGGTCGAGGCGCCGTGCCCGTAGCCGTCGGCGGGCTCGAAGCGGGAGACGCGCTTCTTCTTCCGCGCGTCCGGCCAGCGGCGCACGGTCGCGAGCACTCCGACGCCCAGCACGGCCGTCAGGACGCCCGCGACGAGGGCGACGACGGGCCACGCGGTCGCGCTCGAGGATCCGACGAGGGCGGCCACCGACTGCTCGCCGGCGATGGCCGTCGCCTCCGTGACGACGGAGGATCCCGCGCGCACCGGGTCGCCGAGGGCCGTCGACGCCGCCAGGACCACGGAGCCGCCGAGCACGACCTGCAGGAGGCCGAGCACGATGCGGAACGCCGGACCGGCGATGGCCAGGGCCGCCGCGAGCGCGAGACCGGCGAGCGCGAGCGCCGAGAGCGCGGGAGCCGCCACCGTGCCCACGACGTCCAGACCGGTGGTCGCGCCGGCGAGCGTCAGCACGAACCACGTCTGCGTCGAGGAGGTCAGCTCGAGCGCGGCCAGCAGCACGATCCCGAGGATCGCCCCGTACTTGAGCCGGCGCGCGCTCACGGCTCCTCGGAGGTGACCGCGTCGAGCGGGTCGACGTCGAAGCAGGAGTGCTCCCCCGTGTGGCAGGCGGCGCCGATCTGCTCGACCTGCACGAGGAGCGCGTCGGCGTCGCAGTCGAGGGCCGCTCCGCGCACGTACTGGGCGTGGCCGGACGTGTCGCCCTTGCGCCAGTACTCCTGCCGCGAGCGCGACCAGAAGGTGACGCGGCCCTCGGTGAGCGTGCGGCGCAGGGCCTCGCGGTCCATCCAGCCCATCATCAGCACCTCGCGGGTGTCGTGCTGCTGGATGATCGCGGGCAGCAGCCCGGCGGCGTCGAAGGTCGCGCGGTCGAGGACGGCGTCGAGCTCGGGATCGGTCATCGTCGGATCTCCAGGCCTGCGCCGTCGAGGGCGCGCTTCACGTCGCCGATGGTCATCTCGCGGTTGTGGAAGACCGAGGCCGCCAGCACCGCGTCGGCGCCCGCCTCGATCGCGGGCGCGAAGTGCTCGACGGCACCGGCGCCTCCGGAGGCTATGACCGGCACCGAGCTGACCTCGCGCATCGCGGCGACCAGCTCCAGGTCGAAGCCCTGCTTGGTGCCGTCGGCGTCGATCGAGTTGACGAGCAGCTCGCCGGCCCCGCGCTCGACGGCCTCCGCCGCCCATGCGAGGGCGTCGACCGTGGTCTCGCGGCGACCGCCGTGGGTCGTGACGACGAACCCGGACGGCGTGGCGCCGCTCCGCTTGACGTCGAGGGAGAGGACGAGCACCTGCGCGCCGAAGACGTCGGCGATCTCGCCGACGAGCGCCGGACGGGCGAGAGCGGCGGAGTTGACGCCCACCTTGTCGGCGCCGTGCGCGAGCAGACGGGACACGTCGTCGACGCCGCGCACGCCGCCGCCGACCGTCAGCGGGATGAAGACCTGCTCGGCCGTCGCGCGGACCACGTCGTAGGTGGTGGAGCGGTCGTCGACCGTCGCGGTCACGTCGAGGAAGGTCAGCTCGTCGGCGCCCTGCTCGAAGTAGAGCCGGGCGAGCTCGACCGGGTCGCCGGCGTCGCGGAGGTTCTGGAAGTTGACACCCTTGACCACGCGCCCGGCGGCGACGTCGAGGCACGGGATGACGCGGACGGCGAGGCTCATCGCTGCCGTCCTAGAGGCGCGCGGCGTGGATCGACGTGACCAGGATGGCGCGGGCGCCCAGGTCGTACAGGCGGTCCATCACCTGGTTCATGTCGGCGCGCGGCACCATCACGCGGACGGCGACCCAGTCGGCGTCGTGCAGCGGCGAGACGGTCGGCGACTCGAAGCCCGGAGCGATGTCCGTCGCGGTCTCGAGGAGGGCGACGGGGCAGTCGTAGTCGAGCAGCACGTACTCGCGGGCCACCAGCACGCCCTGGAGGCGGCGCAGCAGGACGGGGATCCCCTCGGGCTCCCCCGCGGCCGAGACGAGCACGGCGGTGGAGTCGAGGATGACCGGTCCGAAGATCTCGAGGCCGGCCTTGCGGAGCGTGGTGCCGGTCTCGACGACGTCGGCGATCACGTCGGCCACGCCGAGCTGGATCGCGGACTCGACCGCTCCGTCGAGGCGGATGAGCGACACCTCGACCCCGTGCTCGCGGAGGAAGGACCCGACGAGGCCGGGGTAGCTCGTCGCGACGCGCAGGCCGTCGATCTCGGAGAGGTCCGTGTAGCGGCCCGCGGGGCCGGCGAAGCGGAAGGTCGAGTTCGCGAAGCCCAGGCTCGCGATCTCGCGCGCCTGCGAGCCGGAGTCGATCAGGAGGTCGCGGCCCGTCACTCCGACGTCGAGGGCGCCGGAGCCGACGTAGGTCGCGATGTCGCGCGGACGGAGGTAGAAGAACTCGACGCCGTTGCGCTCGTCGACGACGTGCAGCTCCTTGGGGTCGCGGCGGCCGGTGTAGCCGGCCTCGGCCAGCATCTGGCCGGCGGTCTCGGAGAGCGAGCCCTTGTTGGGCACGGCGACGCGCAGGAGCGCGGGCGGGGTGGTGGTCACGGCAGGACGTCCTCTGGAGCTCGAGGGTGATTCGGTGAGCGGCGGTCTCGTCGTCGACACGGCGGTCGCGGACGCGCCTCGATGTGCGTGGGAGCGCGCGGCGACGGAGCGTCGGCGGACTCCGGCGACCGGAGGGAGGCTCACAGATGTCGGTAGACGTCGGCCGTCGTCAGGCCCTTCGCCAGCATCAGCACCTGGAGGTGGTAGAGCAGCTGCGAGATCTCCTCGGCGGTGCGCTCGTCGCCCTCGTACTCGGCGGCCATCCAGACCTCGGCGGCCTCCTCGACGATCTTCTTGCCGATGAAGTGCACGCCGGCGTCGAGCTCGCGGACCGTGCCCGACCCCTCGGGGCGCGCGGCGGCCTTCTCGCCCAGCTCAGCGAAGAGGTCGTCGAAAGTTTTCACCGGGGAAGTCTATACGCGCCGCGCGCTGCGGAGCGGCCCGTTCAGTGGCGGTGCAGGATCGCGGAGGCGCTGTCGCGCAGGGCGGCGATCGCCTTCTCGGGGTCGTCGGCGCCGAACACGGCCGAGCCGGCGACGAACGTGTCCGCGCCCGCCTCGGCGGCGATCTCGATCGTGCCGGGGGCGATGCCGCCGTCGACCTGGAGCCAGACGTCGAGACCGGAGGCGCTGACGGCACGACGGAGCGCGTGCAGCTTGGGCATCGTCTCCTCCATGAACGACTGGCCGCCGAAGCCCGGCTCCACGGTCATCACGAGCACCTGGTCGAACTCGGGCAGCAGGTCGAGGTACTCCTCGACGGCGGTGCCCGGCTTGAGCGCGATGCCCGCGCGCGACCCGATCTCCCGGAGCCGGCGGGCGAGCGCCACGGCGTCGCGGGCCGCCTCGGCGTGGAAGGTGACGGAGTAGGCGCCCGTCTCGGCGTACCCGGGCGCCCAGCGGTCCGGGTCGTCGATCATCAGGTGCACGTCGAGCGGGCGCGGCGTCACCTCCTGGAGGCGCTGCACCATCGGCAGCCCGAACGTCAGGTTCGGGACGAAGTGGTTGTCCATGACGTCGACGTGCACGAGGTCGGCCGATGCGATCCGCTGCAGCTCGGCCTCGAAGTTGACGAAGTCGGCGGAGAGGATGCTGGGGTTGATCCGTGCGGGCATGCCGACCAGCCTAGGAGATCGACTCGGACGTCCCCGCACGACGCAGCAGCTGGATGAACATCGCATCGGTGCCGTGCCGGTGCGGCCAGAGCTGCACGTGACGGGCTCCCTCGGGAAGATCGAGCTCGTCGAGCGTCACGCGGCGGAGGACCTCCGGGGTGTCCATCAGCTCGAGTCCGTCGCCGTAGCGCTCCTGGGCGAGAGCGAGGACCCGTCGCGTCTCGCCGAGGTGCGGCGAGCACGTGACGTAGGCCAGCACGCCGCCCGGGGCGAGAGCCTGCAGCGCCGAGTCGAGCAGCTCGCCCTGGAGGGACGCGAGCGGCTCGACGTCGGCCGCCGTCTTGCGCCAGCGCGCCTCCGGCCGCCGGCGCAGGGCGCCCAGCCCGGCGCAGGGGGCGTCGAGGAGGATGCGGTCGAACGCGCCGGGCCGCTCGGCGCCGAGATCACGGCCGTCGCCCGTGCGCACCTCGACGTCCGGGTCCACCGCGGCGAGGGCCTGGCGGACGAGACCGGCGCGGCCGGGCACGACCTCGTTCGCGAGGAGCGAGACGCCGCCCAGGCGCGCCTCCGCCGCGAGCAGGGCGGCCTTGCCGCCGGGGCCGGCGCAGAGATCGAGCCAGCGCTCGCCCTGGCGGACCGGTAGTGCTCGGGACAGCGCGAGCGCCGCCAGTTGCGAGCCCTCGTCCTGCACCCGCACGCGCCCCTCGCGCACGGCGTCGACCGCCTCGGGGTCGCCTCCCGTGCTCACGAGGCCGACCGGGGACCAGCGGTCGGCCGCGGCATCGGGCACGTCCGCGGCGGCGGCGAGACCGGGCAGCGCGACGAGGTTCACCCGCGGAGCGGCGTTGTCGGCCGCGAGAAGGGCGTCCAGCTCGTCGGCGCGGCCCTCCGCCGCGAGAGCGCGCCGCAGCGCCTTGACGATCCAGAGCGGGTGGGAGCTGAGTGCCGCGATGCGGTCGTCGGCCGAGACGGCCGCGGCCGAGACGCGCTCGCGCCACTGGTCGGCCGAGCCCCGCGAGACGCTCCGGAGCACGGCGTTGGCGAAGGAGACCGCTCCCCGGGAGGCATCGGCGGCCACGAGGGCGACGCTCTCGTTCACCGCGGCGTGCGGAGCGACCCGGGTGCCGAGGAGCTGGTGCACACCGAGGCGGAGTGCGTCGAGGACGGACGCGTCGATCGACTCGATCGCCCGCCCGGCCGCGAGCACGATCACGCGGTCGTAGTAGCCCGACAGGCGCAGCGTCCCGTAGCAGAGCTCCGTGGCGAGTCCGGCGTCGGCCGGGGTGAGGCCCGCGGCCCGGATCCGGCCGGGGAGGACCAGGTTGGCGTACGCGTCCGACCCGCTGACGGCGCGCAGCACGTCGTAGGCGACCCGGCGGGCGGGGGCGACGTCGCGACGGGCGGTCATCCGAGCACCGTGCTCTCGCGCAGACCCCTGGCCCAGTCCGCGGCGGCCATCGGCTTCTTGCCCGCGGGCTGGACGGTGAGGAGCTCGACGGCTCCGTCACCGGTGCCCACGAGCGCACGGCCCTGCTCGACGAGGACGCGGCCCGGCTCGAGCAGCGGCGCCTCCTGGATCGCGCGGGCGGCGAGGACCTTCAGCCGCGCCTCGCCGAGGGCGGTGGAGGCGCCCGGCTCCGGCGTCGTCCCGCGGATCAGGGCGAGGAGGCGACCGCTCGGCGCGCTCCAGTCCAGGCGCCCGTCGGACACGTCGAGCTTAGGGGCGAGCGTCACCTCGCCGGACTGCGGCACGGCGACCGCGGTGCCGGCGGCGACGGCGTCCACCACCTCGGTCGTGAGCGCGGCGCCCGACGCCGCGAGGACCTCGAGCAGCTCCCCCGCCGTCCGGCCGCGCACGTCCTCCGCCAGCTCTGCGAACACGTCGCCGGCGTCGAGCTCGGCGACCAGCTGGAACACGCTCGCGCCGATGGTCTCCTCCCCCGCCATCAGGGCCCGCTGCACCGGAGCCGCTCCCCGCCAGCGCGGGAGGAGGGAGAAGTGCAGGTTGATCCAGCCGTGCGCCGGCACCGCGAGCAGTCGCGCGCGCACGAGCCCGCCGTACGCGACGATGACGCCGAGATCGGGCGCGAGGGCCTCGATCCGGTCGGTGACGGCGTCGTCCAGGCGGTTCGCCCTGAGGACGGGCAGGCCGAGCTCCTCGGCGACGACGGCGACGGGAGAGGGCGTGAGCACGCGCTTGCGGCCCACGGGGGCGTCCTCGCGGGTGACGACGGCGACCACCTCGTGGTCGGAGGCCACGAGGGCCCGCAGGGTCGGGACGGCGGGGGCCGGGGTGCCGGCGAAGACGAGGCGCACGGGGTGGGCTCCTGAGTGGCGGTGGTGCGGGCGGATCTAGAGGATGTCGGGATCGTCGAGGCGGACCCGCAGCTTCGGGGCCGGCCGGAAGCGGCCGGGAGTGGTCGGGGGCCGGCGGCGACGGGTGGCGTTCCGGACGACCGCGGACCGGAGCCGGGCGGCCACCTCCGCACCGCGAGCGTAGTCGAAGCGCACGATGGCCCGGACGGAGCCGTCCTCGAGCCCGACCGGGCCGAGGACCTCGTGCCGGTCGCTCTCGTCCAGCGCCTCGAGCGCCTCCTCGACCGCGTGCGCGTCGCCGCTCACCGTGGCCAGGCGCACCGCGGGCGGGAAGCGCAGGGCCCGGCGCTCGAGCAGCTCGGCGCGCAGGTACTCGGCCTGCCGCCAGGTGGCGAGGGCGGTGGCGATCCGCCCGCCGACCCCGACGAGCAGAACCGGGGCCCCGGGCTTCGCCAGCGCGGCGGCGTTCGACCACGTGCGCAGGGCGTCGTCGGCGACCCGCAGGCTCTCGCGCGCCAGCATCCGCTCGCCGTCGAGGAGGAGGACGGCGTGGTAGCCGCCGTCGGCCCGCGGTTCGGCGCCCCGGGTCGCGACGACGAGCGCCGGCTCGTCGCTCAGGGTGAGCACCGGCCTCTGGCCGTCGGCGACGACCACCTTGGCTCCGGGGAAGGCGCGGCCGAGCTCCTCCGCGGTGCGCCCGGCGCCGAGTGTCACGAGACGGAGCGAGGTGGCCTCGCAGACGGAGCAGCTCCACTCCGCCGCGATCAGCCCGCACCAGCCGCAGCTGGGCCGCGCACCCGCCGAGTGCACGGCCAGCGGTCCCTGGCAGCGGTTGCAGCGCGCGACCGTGCGGCAGCGGGCGCAGGCGACGACCGGCGCGTACCCGGGCCGCGCGACCTGCACCAGCACCGGACCGGAGTCGAGGCCGATGCGCGCCTGCCGCCAGGCGGAGGACGGGATGCGGGCCGCGGCGTCGTGCTCGTCGGCCGCGGACTGCTGGGCGGTGGGGACGACGTGGGGGCGGCGCGCCGGCCGCGGCTCGACCTCGGCGGCGAAGCCGATCTCGACGAGGCGCTCGACCTCCACGGTGCGGGTGTGGCCGAGCAGGACGAGGCCGGCTCCGCTCTGCTCCTGGCGGACGAGGGCCACGTCGCGGGCATGGGCGTAGGGGGCGAGCGGCTCGGCGAAGAGCGGATCCCCGTCGTCCCACAGCGCGATCAGCCCCGGCGACGCCGAGGGCGCGTAGAGGACGGAGCGGTTGCCGACGATCACGCGCGGTCCGGGACCGAGGCAGCGCAGGAACGCGGCGTACCGCTCGGCGCCCTTCTGCCGCGCGTCGAGCCGCACCACGAGCTCCGCCGGCAGCAGGTCGGCCAGGGCGAGCTCGAGCTGCTCCTGGTCCCGGTAGTCGGGCACGGCGAGGATCGCGTCGCCGCCCGCGACGACCGCGTTGCGCGCGAGCTCGGCGAGGGTCAGTGCCCAGCCGCCGATCCAGGTCCCGGTGGAGAGCTGGACGGGCGCGGGCACGGCTCCGACGGCGAGCCTCCCGCCGAGCGCCAGCGCGTCGAAGGCGCCGTCGGCGTAGCCGGCGACCGGCGCGGACGCCACCGGGACCGGAACGACCGGCCTCTCCGCCGCGAGGTGCGACTTCTCGACCCGCACGTGCCGACGCGGCACCGCGAGGCGCAGGACGTCGCTCGCTCCTCCGGCGGCGCGGTCGGCGACGCGGCGGGCCAGAGCCCACACCTCGGGGGTGAGGACCACCACCGGCGAGACGAGCTCCTCGAGCTCGCTGAGCGCACCCGCGTGCTCGGAACCCTCGCCGACCTCCACCACGAAGGCGTCGGCGATGCGGCCGCCGGTGCGCAGCGGGACGCGCACGCGGACACCGGGGCGCACCTGCTCCGTCAGCGGTGCGGGAACCGCGTAGTCGAGGAGCCGGTCGAGCTGGGGCAGCGGCGAGTCCAGGAGGACGCGGGCGACGACGGCCGACGCGCCGGAGGGGGTCTCCACCGCCTGCGCCGCGCCCGCTACGAGAGACCCGCGGCGGAGCGGAGGTCGTCGACGCGGTCCAGGCGCTCCCAGGTGAAGTCGGGGAGCTCTCGGCCGAAGTGCCCGTAGACCGAGGTCTGCGAGTAGATCGGGCGCAGCAGATCGAGCGCGTGGATGATCGCGGCGGGGCGCAGGTCGAAGACGGAGCGGATCGCCTCGGTGATCCGCTCGTCGGGAACGGTGCCGGTGCCGAAGGACTCGACGTAGAGGCCGACAGGAGCGGCCTTGCCGATCGCGTAGGCGACCTGCACCTCGAGGCGGCGGGCGAGCCCGGCCGCGACGGCGTTCTTGGCCACCCAGCGCATCGCGTAGGCGGCCGAGCGGTCGACCTTCGACGGGTCCTTGCCCGAGAAGGCGCCGCCGCCGTGCCGCGAGGCGCCGCCGTAGGTGTCGACGATGATCTTTCGGCCGGTGAGCCCGGCGTCGCCCTGCGGGCCGCCGATCTCGAAGCGTCCGGTGGGGTTGATCAGCAGCCGCACCGCGGAGGAGTCGAGGTCGACCGTCTCGAGGACGGGTCGGATCACGTGGGCCTCGATGTCGGCGTGGATCGTCTCGGTGCTCACGTGCTCGGCGTGCTGGGTCGAGAGGACCACCGTGTCGATGGAGCGGGGCGTCGTGCCGTCGTAGCCGATGGTCACCTGGGTCTTGCCGTCGGGACGGAGGTAGTCGAGCTCGCCGGACTTGCGGACGGCGGCGAGGCGCTCGGCGAGACGGTGCGAGAGCCAGCTCGGCAGCGGCATGTACTCGGGGGTCTCGTCGGTGGCGAAGCCGAACATGAGCCCCTGGTCCCCCGCTCCCTGGCGGTCGAAGGCGTCGTCGTCGGACGAGTCGGTGCGGACCTCGAGTGCGGTGTCGACGCCCGCGGCGATCTCGGGCGACTGCTGGCCGATCGAGACCGAGACGCCGCAGGAGCGACCGTCGAACCCCTTCTCGGAGGAGTCGTAGCCGATCTCGACGATCGTGTCCCGGACGATCTTGGGAATCTCGACGTAGCCGGAGGTCGAGACCTCGCCGGCGACGTGCACGAGCCCGGTGGTGACGAGCGTCTCGACGGCGACGCGGCTCCTCGGGTCCTCGCGGAGCAGGGCGTCGAGGATGCGGTCCGAGATCTGGTCGCAGATCTTGTCGGGGTGCCCCTCGGTCACGGACTCGGAGGTGAAGAGGCGCAGGGGTCCGGAGGAGGTCATGGGAGGTTCTCGTTTCGTTCCGGGGGCTGGTCGGCCGGGGCGTCGGAGCCCGGGCGGCCCACGGGGACCACCGGCGACGGCAGCGGGGCGCGGGGCCGTGCGGACACGGGGAACCGGGCTCGGGTCTTGTGCGCCCCGACCGGAGGGACCGCCGCTCCCGGACCTGCTCCGCGCATGCGCGGGACCGCCTGAGAGCAGCCGCCGTCGGCTAGCGCGCGACCACGTCGAGGACGCGATCGGCCACCGACGCCTTGGTGCCGGAAGCCTCGATCACTATATCCCCGGCCCGATCGAGGACCACGACGGTGTTGCTGTCGCTCTGGAAGCCCTCGGTCCAGCCCACCCTGTTGAGGACGAGCAGGTCGCAGCCCTTCCGCGCGATCTTGGCGCGGCCGAGGGCCAGCATCGCGTCGCGGTCGGGCTCGGTCTCGGCCGCGAAGCCGACGACGAGCTGGCCCTGCGTCCGGGCCGCCGCGATCTCGGCGAGGATGTCGGGGTTCTTCACGAGCTCGAGGACGAGACGATCGCCCTGCTGCTCCTTCTTGATCTTCGACTCCGAGACGTCCGCGGGCCGGTAGTCGGCCACGGCGGCGGCCATCACGACGATGTCCGACTCGGCCGAGGCGGAGAGCGCCGCCTCGCGGAGCTCGAGGGCGGTGCCGACGGGGACGACCGTCACGCCGCGCGGCGCCTCGATGTCGAGGTTCGCCGCGAGGAGGGTCACGCTCGCTCCTCTGGCCGCCGCCGCGAGGGCGAGGGCGACGCCCTGCCGGCCGCTCGAGCGGTTCCCGACGAAGCGGACCGGGTCGAGCGGCTCGCGGGTGCCGCCCGCGGTGACGAGGACGCGCAGACCCTCCAGGTCGCGCTTCGCACCCGTCGCGCGGCGGTGGACGGCCAAGGCCTCGGCGACGATCGTCGCCGGCTCCTCCATCCGTCCGGCACCGGAGTCGGTGCCCGTCAGCTGACCGACGGCCGGTCCGACGAGGTGCACCCCGCGCGAGCGGAGCGTCTCGACGTTCGCGACGGTGGCGGGATTCGCCCACATCTCGGTGTGCATGGCCGGGGCGATGACGAGCGGAGCGGTGCTCGCGAGCACGGTGTTGCCGAGCAGGTCGTCGGCGAGGCCGGTCGCGAGCTTCGCGAGGGTGTGCGCCGTGGCGGGAGCGATCACGATCAGGTCGGCCGCCTGGCCGATCGCGACGTGCCGCACCTCCGCGACGCCCTCGTAGAGCTCCGTGTGCACGGCGTTCCTCGAGATGGCCTCGAGCGTCGGCTTGCCCACGAAGCGCAGGGCGGCCTCGGTGGCCACGACGTGGACGTCGTGGCCCTCGAGGACCAGGGCGCGCACGACGCCGACCGCCTTGTAGGCGGCGATGCCGCCGGTGATGCCGACGACGACGTTCAACCGCCGAGCGGCCTTCCGGGACGAGCGCACCCGCGGGGAGCCGTGCTACTCGGCGAGGGGCTGGGCGACGAGCTTGTCCTCGTTGATCTCGTGGAGAGCGACCGAGAGCGGCTTGTCGTCGATGGTCGAGTCGACCAGCGGGCCGACGTTGTCGAACAGGCTGCCCTCGTGGAGGTCGGCGTAGTAGTCGTTGATCTGGCGCGCGCGCTTGGAGGCGAAGATCACCAGCGCGTACTTCGAGTCGACCTTCGAGAGGAGCTCGTCGATGGGCGGGTCGATGATGCCGAGGTTGTTGGCCATGGTGTCTCCTTGTTGGCTTGTCAGCGCTGCGGGGCGCGTGAGCGCCGATCTGCGGCTCCGGAGGCGCTCGACGCGGCGGCGCCTGGGGGCTGGGCCCTGTCGGCGGTCGGGGCGTCGGCCCGGAGGTGGTCGGTGGCCCGGACGTCAGCGGCCCGGGTCGGCGGGCGCGCCGTCGGAACGAGGCGACATCAATTCTACGACCTCGCGGGCCGCTTCGGGCACTGTGCTGTTCACGACCGCGAAATCGAACTCGTCCTGCGCGGCCAGCTCGACGCGTGCCGTGGCCAGCCGGCGCTGCTGCTCCTCCGGGCTCTCGGTGCCCCGGCCGACCAGGCGGCGCACGAGCTCGTCCCAGCTGGGCGGCAGGAGGAAGACCAGCCTGGCGTCCGGCATCCGCTCGCGGACCTGCCGCGCGCCCTGGATGTCGATCTCGAGCATGACCTGCCGGCCCTGCGCGAGCGCGGCGTCGATCGGGCCGCGCGGCGTGCCGTAGCGGTACGCGTTGTGCACCGTGGCGTACTCGAGGAACTCCCCCGCCTCGACCATGCGGTCGAACTCGGCGTCGTCGATGAAGTAGTAGCTGACGCCGTCGACCTCCCCGGGACGCGGCGCCCGGGTGGTCGCCGAGACCGACAGCAGGACCTCGGGGTAGTTCTCGCGGATGTAGGTGGAGACGGTGCCCTTGCCGACGGCCGTGGGGCCGGCGAGGACGACGAGGCGGGTGCGCTCCCCGCGGCGCTGGCGCGCCTCCCGCTGCTCGAGGAAGGAGTTCAGACCCTCGACCTGGCGCCGGCCGAGTCCGCCGAGGCGCTTGGACGGGGCGATCTGGAGCTGCTCCATCACCCGCGGGGTCTTGACCACTCCGAGAGCCGGCACCGCGCGCAGCAGCTCGCTCACGCGCATCCGCCCCTCCACTCCGGCGGGGTCGGTCTGCGCAGCGGCGAGGACGGCGGTGGCCGGACGCTCGCCCGAGGCGACGTCCTTCTTCACGCTCGCCCGGGCGCGCCGGGCGGCGATCGCGGCGGCGGACGCGGCGAGACGGTCGACCTCGGGAGGCGACGGACGGCGGCTGCCGGTCGTGACCGGTCCGGTCTCGGCGGGGCTCACGGCTTCAGCGGACAAGGGTCTCCTGGATGTCTCGGGCGCGGCGGTCGATCTCGGCGGCGATCCCCTCGGGACCGGCGCCGAGGACACTGCGCGACTCGCTCACGAGCGTCGTGGCCGCGAGGGCCCCGAACAGCCGGGGCGCATCCGCGAGGGACGCGCCCTGGTGACCGAAGCCCGGTGCCAGCACGGGGAGCCCGGGTGTGAGCACGTCGTCGGTCCGGATGCCGTAGTCGCCGAGCGCGACGGTGGCTCCGAGCACGACGCCGACCGAGCCGATCGGCGAGCGCGCGTGTCCCGCGTTCCAGGATGCCACGTCGGCGAGCACGGCGCCGGCCAGCGGCGACCCGGCGTGCTCGCCGTCCTGCACGAGGGCGCGCTGCACGGCGCCCGCCTCCGGATTGGAGGTGGCGGCGAGGACGAAGACGCCCTTCCCCGCCTCCTCCGCGAGCTCGAGCATGCCGTCGAGGGAGCCGAGCCCCTGATAGGCGGAGGCGGTCATCGCGTCGGCCTCCAGGGGCGAGCCCGGGCGCAGCCACGCCTCGGCGTAGGCGGTCACGCTCGTGCCGATGTCGCCGCGCTTGACGTCGGCGATCACGAGGAGCCCGGCCGCCCGCGCGTCGGCGAGCACGCGCTCGAGCGCGAGGTAGCCCGCCGAGCCGTGGCGCTCGAAGAACGCGACCTGCGGCTTGACCACGCCCACGCGGCCGGCCGCGGCCTCGACGACCCGGCGGCCGAACGACTCCAGGCCCGCCGCGTCGTCGTCGAGCCCCCACGCGTCCAGGAGGAACGCGTGGGGGTCGATGCCGACGCAGAGCTGTCCGTGCTCGTCGAAGGCGCGCTCGAGGCGCGCCCCGAAGGACTCGGTCACGCCAGGCGCTCCGCCCGACGCAGTGCGTAGTCCTGCAGGCTGGTGACCTCGAAGGGCTCGCCGGCCACGTCCAGCGAGGCGACGGCGGCCGCCAGCTGGGCGATGGTGGTGAACAGCGGCTTGTCGGCGGCGACCGCGGCCGCGCGGATCTCGTAGCCGTCGGCGCGGGACGCTCCTCCGCTGGGGGTGTTGATCACGACGTCGACCTCGTCGCGGCTGACGAGCTCGACGATCGACGGGGAGTCGTCGACGGACTCCTCGCTGTACTTGCGGACGACCCGCGTCCGGATGCCGTTGCGGTTGAGCACCTCCGCGGTCCCCTCGGTCGCGAGGATCTCGAAGCCGAGCTGGCGCAAGCGCAGCGCCGGCAGCACGATCGCGCGCTTGTCGCGGTCGGCGACCGAGATGAAGACGGTCCCGCTCGAGGGCATGCCGCCGTAGGCCGCGTCCTGGCTCTTCTTGAAGGCCCGGGGGAAGTCGCGGTCGATGCCCATGACCTCTCCGGTCGAGCGCATCTCGGGGCCGAGGAGCGAGTCGACGATCTGGCCCTCCTTGGTGCGGAAGCGCTTGAAGGGCAGCACCGCCTCCTTGACAGCGATCGGCGAGTCCATCGGCACGTCGGAGCCGTCGCGCTCGGGCAGCAGACCCTCGGCCTTGAGCTCGGCGATCGTCTCGCCGACCATCAGTCGCGACGCCGCCTTTGCGAGCGGGATGCCGAGCGCCTTCGAGACGAAGGGCACGGTCCGGGAGGCGCGCGGGTTGGCCTCGAGGACGTAGAGCACGCCCTGCCCGATCGCGAACTGCACGTTGAGCAGGCCGCGCACGCCGACGCCCTGCGCGATGGCGAGGGTCGCGTCGCGCACCTCGTCGATCTGCCGGCGTCCGAGGGTCACCGGCGGGAGCGTGCAGGCCGAGTCGCCGGAGTGGATGCCGGCCTCCTCGATGTGCTCCATGACTCCGCCGATGTAGAGCTGCTCGCCGTCGTACAGCGCGTCGACGTCGATCTCGATCGCGTCGTCGAGGAACCGGTCGACCAGCAGCGGGTGCGTCGCGTCGATGATGCCCTGGTCGGCCATCCGCTCGAAGTAGTCCTCGAGCTGCGCGGCGCCGTAGACGATCTCCATCCCGCGACCGCCGAGGACGAACGACGGACGGACGAGCACCGGGAAGCCGATCCCGGTCGCGACGCCGAGGGCGCCCTCGAGGTCGATCGCGGTGCCGTTGCGGGGCGCGAGCAGGCCCGCCTCGTTGAGGATGCGCGAGAACGCGCCGCGCTCCTCCGCCAGGTCGATCGCGGCGGGGGTCGTCCCGAGGATCGGGACGCCCGCCTCCTCCAGCCCCTTGGCGAGGCCCAGAGCGGTCTGCCCCCCGAGCTGGACGACGACGCCGACGAGCTCTCCCGACTGCGACTCCGCGTGGATGACCTCGAGGACGTCCTCGAGCGTCAGCGGCTCGAAGTAGAGCCGGTCCGACGTGTCGTAGTCGGTCGAGACCGTCTCGGGGTTGCAGTTGATCATGATCGTCTCGTAGCCGGCCGCCGAGAGGGCGAACGAGGCGTGCACGCAGGAGTAGTCGAACTCGACGCCCTGGCCGATGCGGTTCGGGCCGGAGCCGAGGATGACGACCTTGCGGCGGTCGGCGGCGACGACCTCGGTCTCCTCGTCGTACGAGGAGTAGTGGTAGGGCGTGAGCGCGGGGAACTCCCCCGCGCAGGTGTCGACCGTCTTGAAGACGGGTCGGACGGCCAGCTCGTAGCGCGTCGCGCGCACCTCGGCCTCCTCCAGGCCGCGGAGCTCCGCGATCTGGACGTCCGAGAATCCGTGGTCCTTCGCGAGGCGCAGCAGGCCCGCGTCGAGCGCCGGGTGCTCGCGCACGAGGTCGGCGATCTCGTTGATCAGCACGATCTGGTCGAGGAACCAGGGGTCGATCTTCGTCGCCTCGAACGCCTGCTCGACGCTCGCGCCGAGACGCAGCGCCTGCTGGACGGTGACGATGCGGCCGTCGGTCGGCGTCCTGGCGATCTCGAGCAGCTCGTCGACCGAGTGCTTCTGCTCGCCCCAGTGGAAGGAGGAGCCGCGCTTCTCGAGCGAGCGGAGCGCCTTCTGCAGGGCCTGGGCGTAGTTGCGGCCGATCGCCATCGCCTCGCCCACCGACTTCATGGTGGTGGTCAGCGTCTTGTCGGCGGCGGGGAACTTCTCGAAGGCGAAGCGCGGCACCTTGACCACGACGTAGTCGAGCGTCGGCTCGAAGCTCGCCGGGGTGACCTTCGTGATGTCGTTGGGGATCTCGTCGAGGCGGTAGCCGATGGCGAGCTTCGCCGCGATCTTGGCGATCGGGAACCCGGTCGCCTTCGAGGCGAGGGCCGACGAGCGCGAGACGCGAGGGTTCATCTCGATGACGATGATCCGGCCGTCGGCGGGGTCGACCGCGAACTGGATGTTGCAGCCGCCGGTGTCGACGCCGACGTCGCGGATGATCCGGATGCCGATGTCGCGCAGCTTCTGGTACTCGCGGTCGGTCAGGGTCAGCGCGGGAGCGACCGTGATGGAGTCGCCCGTGTGCACGCCCACCGGGTCGACGTTCTCGATCGAGCAGACGACGACCGTGTTGTCGGCCGTGTCGCGCATGAGCTCGAGCTCGTACTCCTTCCAGCCGAGGATCGACTCCTCGAGGAGCACCTCGGTGGTGGGGCTCTGGTGCAGTCCGTCGCCGACCATGCGCACGAGCTCCTCGCGGGTGTACGCGAAGCCGGAGCCGAGGCCGCCCATGGTGAAGGACGGGCGGATGACGAGCGGATAGCCGAGGTCCTCGGCGTACTCGATCGCCTCCTCGACGGTGTGCGCGATGTAGGACTTCGCCACGTCCGCGCCCGCGTCCAGCACGAGCTGCTTGAAGATCTGGCGGTCCTCGCCGCGGTTGATCGCCTCGAAGCTCGCGCCGATGAGCTCGACGTCGTACTTCTCGAGGATCCCGAGGTCGTGCAGCTGGATGGCCGCGTTCAGAGCGGTCTGGCCGCCCAGGGTCGGCAGGATCGCATCCGGCTTCTCCTTGGCGATGATCGCCTCGATCGCCTGCGGGGTGATCGGCTCGACGTAGGTGGCGTCGGCGAAGTCGGGGTCGGTCATGATCGTCGCCGGGTTGGAGTTGACGAGGATCACGCGCACCCCCTCGGCGCGCAGGACGCGGCAGGCCTGCGTGCCCGAGTAGTCGAACTCGACCGCCTGGCCGATGACGATCGGGCCGGAGCCGATGACGAGGACGCTGTTGATGTCTTCCCTGCGCGGCATTACTTCTGCTCTCCGGTGGTGCTGGTCGAAAGGATGTCGTTCGCGGGCTCGGCGCCGCCCTGCTCGGCCGTGCGCTGCACGACCATGGCGCGGAAGCGGTCGAACAGGTAGTTCGAGTCGTGCGGTCCGGCGGCCGCCTCGGGGTGGTACTGCACCGAGAACGCGGGGATGTCGAGGCAGCGCAGGCCCTCCACGACGGAGTCGTTGAGGCTGTAGTGGCTGACCTCGACGCGGCCGAAGCCCTCGGGCGAGTCGAGCTCGCCGTCGATGGGCGCGTCCACCGCGAAGCCGTGGTTCTGCGCGGTGATCTCGACGCGGCCGGTGAGCTTGTCGAGCACCGGCTGGTTGATGCCGCGGTGACCGAAGGGCAGCTTGTAGGTGCCGAAGCCGAGCGCGCGGCCCAGGAGCTGGTTGCCGAAGCAGATGCCGAAGAAGGGCAGGTCGGCGCGCAGCGTCGTGCGCAGCAGGTCGACGTGGCGGTCGGAGGCCTCCGGGTCGCCCGGTCCGTTCGAGAAGAACAGGGCGGACGGGTCCAGCGCCAGGACCTCGTCGGCCGTGACCGACTCGGGCAGCACGTGCACGTCGAAGCCGCGCTGGGACAGGTAGTGCACGGTCGAGGTCTTCACGCCGAGGTCGATGACGGCGACGGAGCCCACGCGCTCGCCCTGGGCGGGCACCGTGTACTGCTCGGTCGTCGAGACGGCGGAGGAGAGGTTCATCCCCTCCATCTGCGCGCCGCCGAGGACCAGCGCGAGCTGCTCCTCCTCGCCCAGGGCGAGGTCCTCGCCCGAGAAGACGCCGGCCCGCATCGAGCCCGCGGAGCGGATGTGGCGCGTGATCGCGCGGGTGTCGATCCCCGAGATGGCGACGATGCCGTCGGCCTCGAGGTCGTCGTCGAGCGAGCGCTGGGCGCGGAAGTTCGACACGACGCGGGAGGGGTCGCGGACGACGTAGCCGGCGACCCAGATGCGGCGCGACTCCTTGTCCTCGTCGTTCGTGCCGGTGTTGCCGATGTGCGGTGCGGTCTGCACCACGATCTGGCCGGCGTAGGACGGGTCCGTCAGCGTCTCCTGGTAGCCGGTCATGCCGGTCGCGAAGACGATCTCGCCGAGGGTGCGCCCGCGCGCGCCGTAGGCCTGACCCGAGAATCGTCGCCCGTCCTCGAGGACGAGGACGGCGGTGGGTTCGGTGCTGAGGCGTGACGTTGGCACGGACTAGGAGCCCTTCTGGTTCGGGGAGGAGTCGCCGTCGGCGACTCCCGGGATGGAGGGGGAGGAATCGGGGCCGGCGAGCCGGCGGAGCTCCGCGACGAGGTGCCGGCGCACAGCCGGCTCGGCGACGCGGAGGTAGGAGTCGACCGTCTCGGCGCCGCGCGGCGACCACGAGAGCACGAGCAGGCCGCCCTCCTCGACGGCGCGGTCGATGGCGTAGCTGCCCTCGCCCGCCCCGCGCAGCAGGGCCGCGGGGATGACGGTCTCGCGCTCGCCGACCGGCGCGAGGACGACGCCGCGCTCGTGCAGCCGCAGCGACGCCTTCCCGCGGAAGCCCAGGCCCGGCAGCACGACGCGCTCGAGCGGCTGCTCGAAGCGGGTGGTGGCGACGTAGGGCAGTTCGACCGACTCGAGCTCCGCACCGAGCGACTCGGCGGGGACGGCGTGGGGCACGAGGTCGGCGGAGCGGCGGCGGCGCGAGCGCCACGACAGGATCATCCCGGCGAAGACCAGGACGACGACCGCGGCGATCACGATCGTGATCGCGGTCCTATCCACGGGCGGACCTCGCGGCTCCTGCGACCACCGCGGCATCGACGAGCTCGCCGTCGAGGACCGTGGGGTAGCCGTCGTGGAGCGTCGCGACGACGCGACCGGGCAGCTCCCGACCGAGGTACGGGGAGTTGGTGCTGCGCCCGCGGAGGTCGGCCGTCGAGAAGCTGCGGCGCACCTCCGGGTCGTAGAGCGCGATGTTCGCCGGCGCGCCGACCGCGATGCCGCGGTCGTAGCCGTCGAGCCGCCCGATGCGGGCGGGCGCCTGCGACAGCACGCGAGCGACGTCCGCCCAGGTCATCCGACCGTCGTCGACGACGGCGGCGTGCACGACCGACAGGGCGCTCTCGAGGCCGACCATGCCGAACGCCGCGGCGTCCCACTCGCAGTCCTTCGCCTCGACCGGGTGCGGGGCGTGGTCGGTCGCGACGATGTCGATGGTGCCGTCGGCGAGGGCCTCGCGCAGGGCGAGCACGTCCTCGTCGCGGCGCAGCGGCGGGTTCACCTTGAACCGCGCGTCGTAGCCGCCGCCCTCGCCGTTCGCCGCGATCAGCTGCTCGGTGAGCAGCAGGTGGTGCGGGGTGACCTCGGCGGTGACGTCGATGCCGCGGGCCTTCGCCCAGCGGATCACGTCGACCGAGCCGGCGGTCGAGACGTGGCAGACGTGCAGCCGCGAGCCCACGTGCTCGGCGAGGAGGACGTCGCGCGCGATGATCGCCTCCTCGGCGACCGCGGGCCAGCCGGCGAGGCCGAGGGCGCTCGAGACGGCTCCCTCGTTCATCTGCGCGCCGACCGTGAGCCGCGGCTCCTGGGCGTGCTGCGCGACGACGCCGTCGAACGCCTTCACGTACTCGAGCGCGCGGCGCATCAGCAGCGCGTCCGAGACGCACTTCCCGTCGTCCGAGAAGACGCGGACCGCCGCGCGGCTGCGGGCCATCGCGCCGAGCTCGGCGAGGGACTCCCCCGCCAGGCCGACGGTCACGGCGCCGATCGGCCGCACGGTCGCGTAGCCTGCGTCGTCGCCCAGGCTCTGCACCTGCTCGACCACGCCCGCGGTGTCCTGCACCGGGGACGTGTTGGCCATCGCGAAGACGGCGGTGAAGCCTCCCGCGGCGGCCGCGCGCGACCCGGTGAGGACCGTCTCGCTCTGCTCGAAGCCCGGCTCGCGGAGGTGGGTGTGCAGATCGACCAGGCCGGGCAGTGCCAGCAGGCCGTCGGCGTCGATCACGCGGGCGCCGCGCGAGTCGAGGTCGGTGCCGATCTCGACGACGACTCCGCCGTCGACGAGGACGTCGGCGGTGCTGTCGTCGGCGAGCGTCGCTCCCGAGATCAGGATCCGCCGGGGGCTCTCGGTGCTCATCAGTGGACCTCCCGTTCGCCGGACAGCAGCAGGTAGAGCGCGGCCATCCGGACCGAGACCCCGTTGGTGACCTGTTCGAGCACCGTGGAGCGGCTCGAATCGGCGGCGGCCGAGGAGATCTCGACGCCCCTGTTCATGGGTCCGGGGTGCATGACGATGGTATCGGGGCCCAACCGGGCCAGGCGCTCGTCGTCGAGACCCCAGAGGCGCGCGTACTCGCGGCCGTTGGGGAAGAACCCGCTCGACATCCGCTCGAGCTGGATGCGCAGCAGCATCACGACGTCGGGGAGCCCGGAGTCGATCGCCTCGTCGAGGTCGAAGCGGATGCTCGCCGGCCAGTCGACCGTGTCGACCGGGACGAGCGTGGGCGGCGCGACCAGGGTGACCTCGGCGCCGAGCGCGGTGAGCAGCCACACGTTCGAGCGGGCGACCCGCGAGTGCAGGATGTCGCCGACGATCGTGACCGCCACCCCGTCGAGTCCCTTGCCCCGCGAGGCGGTCGGGCCGTGCAGTCGGCGGCGGATCGTGAAGGCGTCGAGCAGCGCCTGGGTCGGGTGCTCGTGCGTGCCGTCGCCGGCGTTCAGGATCGACGCGTCGATCCATCCGCTCGCCGCGAGCACGGCGGGGGCTCCGGAGGCGCTGTGCCGCACCACGACCCCGTCGGCCCCCATCGCGGCGAGGGTCTGCGCGGTGTCCTTCAGGCTCTCGCCCTTCGAGACGCTGGAGCCCTTGGCGCTGAAGTTGATCACGTCGGCCGAGAGCCGCTTGGCGGCCGCCTCGAACGAGATGCGGGTGCGGGTCGAGTCCTCGAAGAAGAGGTTCACGACCGTCTTCCCGCGCAGCGTGGGCAGCTTCTTCACCTCGCGGTTCTGCACGTCGGCCATGTCCTCGGCGATGTCGAGGAGGCCGATCGCGGAGGAGCGGTCGAGGTCGCGGGTCGAGAGCAGGTGCTTCATGCGGTGCCCCGTCCGCCGGTGGACTCGTCCACCGGGCGCGTCGACTCGATGGCGACGAGGTCCTCGCCGTCGACCTCGACGAGGCGGACGTTGATCCGCTCGCTGAGACTGCTCGGCAGGTTCTTGCCCACGAAGTCGGCCCGGATCGGGAGCTCGCGGTGACCCCGGTCGACCAGCGCGGCGAGCCGGACCGCCCGGGGGCGGCCGATGTCGCTCAGGGCGTCGAGCGCGGCGCGGATGGTGCGGCCCGAGAAGAGGACGTCGTCCACCAGCACCACGGTGCGTCCGTCGATGCTCGCCGGCACGGCGGTCCGCGCCGGGGTGCGCACGGGGTTCCGGGAGAGGTCGTCGCGGTACATCGTCACGTCGAGGGAGCCGGCGAAGACGGGAGCCGCCTCCGGCTCGATCCGCGCGATGGTCTCGGCGATGCGCCGGGCGAGGACGACGCCGCGGGTCGGGATCCCGAGGATCACCAGCGACTCCGCTCCCCGGTTGGACTCGAGGATCTCGTGGGCGATGCGCGTCAGAGCGCGCGAGATGTCAGCGCCGTTCAGCACGATTCGTGCCGTCACACCGACCTCCTTCCCCGTCTCTCCGGACGGCCTTAAAGGAAATGTCTCGATGAGTATAGGGGCGCGGCGCCCCGCGCTCGGGCGCGCGGCCCGCTCCCGTCTCGCAGGAGCATGCCCGGCCCGCCGCGCCGCCGGTCACTGCTCGGACGGACGCAGCGAGCCCGGCCGGACGCACGCGGGCCGGACCGGGCGGGCCGGAGCGGCCTGCGCTCGCCCGGACCGCGTCCGGGGAGTCAGACCGCCGTGCGCGACTCCGCGACGGAGGCGAGCAGCCCGTTGATGAAGCCCGCCGAGTCGTCCGTCGAGAGGACGGTGGCGGCCTCCACGGCCTCCGAGATCGCGACGCCGTCGGGGACCTGGTCGTTGTGCAGGATCTCCCACACCCCGATGCGGAGGATCGCGCGGTCGACGAGGGGCATCCGCGCGAGGGTCCAGCCCTTCGAGAGCCGCTCGATCAGCCCGTCGATCTCGGCGGAGTGGTCGATGACGCCGTCGACGATCTCACGGGCGTAGAGCCAGGAGGCCTCGCGAGCGGGCTCGTGGACCGCCCGCTCCGCTTCGGCCCGCAGCGACTCCGCGAACGGGATCTGCCGGACATCGGCGTTGTAGATGATGTCGAGGGCGCGCTTGCGCGCCTTCGTGCGTGCACTCACGGACGCCCCGGCTCAGCTGACGCGGCCGAGGTAGTCGCCCGTGCGGGTGTCGACCTTGACCTTCGTGCCCTGCTCGAGGAAGAGCGGGACCTGGATCTGGTAGCCGGTCTCGACGGTGGCCGGCTTGGTGCCGCCGGTCGAGCGGTCGCCCTGGAGGCCCGGCTCGGTGTAGGTGATCTCGAGCACCACGGACGCGGGGAGGTCGATGTAGAGCGGGTCGCCGTCGTGCAGCGCGAGAGTGACGTTCTGGTTCTCGAGCATGAAGTTGGCGGCGTCGCCGACGACGGCCTCGGGGACCGTGATCTGGTCGTAGTCGGACGTGTCCATGAACACGAAGTCCTGGCCGTCGCGGTAGAGGTACTGGAAGTCGCGGCGGTCGACGTTGGCGGTGTCGATCTTGGCCCCGGCGTTGAACGTCTTGTCGACGACCTTGCCGGTCAGGACGTTCTTCATCTTGGTGCGGACGAACGCGCCGCCCTTGCCCGGCTTGACGTGCTGGAAGTCGATGACGTTCCAGAGCTGACCGTCGATGTTGAGGACGGTGCCGTTCTTGATGTCGGTGGTAGAGGCCATGCGAAGGGGGATCCGTTTCGGTGGAAGTCTGCTGCCGGTGGGCCCGGCTCCGGGCGCGGCGATATCGGCCGGTACGGCTGACCCGTCGAGTGTAGTCGATCGCCCCGCCCGGGCCGAGGGAGTCCGGGCGAGCGGCCCCGATGCTCCCGGAGACAGGTCCGCGCGGGAGAGGATGGGAGGACGTCTCGAGAGGAGGCCTGCCGTGAACGACGTCCCGACCCCCATCGACACCGGCGCGCTGAACGCCGCGTTCGCCGTGGTCCCGATCGTGATCGCCGCCGTCGTGGTCCTGATCGCGGTCCTGATCGTCGTGAACCTCCGCCGCGCGAGGAAGCTCGGCGTGAATCCGCTCACCCTGGAGACGGACATCGCCGCGAAGCTCGCCACCGGCGGATTCGGCGCCGAGCGTCCCCTGGGCGAGCGCCTCGCCGAGCTCGACGGGCTGCTGGCTGCGGGCACGATCACCGAGCAGGAGCACGCCGCCGCGAGACGAGCGGCGCTCGAGGGCCGCGCCTGAGGCCGGCCGGCTCCTAGGAGCCGATCTCCTGGTACGCCGCGAACAGCAGCGAGGTCTCGGGTCCCTGGAGGATGCTGGGCCGCGCGATGTCGTCCAGCACCACGAACCGGAGGATCCCCGCGCGGGACTTCTTGTCGCGCTGCATCGCGGCGAGCAGCGTCTCCCACCGGCCGAGCGGGTAGCTCGTGGGCAGGGTCAGCGACTCGAGGACGCTGCGGTGGCGGTCGACCGCCGAGTCGCTGAGCGAGCCGGTGAGACGCGACAGCTCCGCGGCGAACACCATCCCGACCGAGACGGCGGCACCGTGACGCCATTGGTAGCGCTCGGCGTGCTCGATCGCGTGCCCGAGGGTGTGCCCGTAGTTCAGGATCTCGCGAAGCCCCTGCTCCGTGAAGTCCTCGCCGACGACCCGGGCCTTGATGCCGATCGAGAGCTCGACGAGTCGGCGGAACTCCTCCGAGCCGGGGTCGGTCGCCAGATCGACGTCCGACTCGATGATGTCCAGGATCTGCGGTTCGGCGATGAAGCCGTACTTCACGATCTCGCCGAAGCCGGCGAGGATCTCGTTGCGCGGCAGGCTCGAGAGCACGTCGAGGTCGGCCACGACCGCGCGCGGGGCGTGGAAGGCGCCGACGAGGTTCTTCCCCTCTGCCGTGTTGATGCCCGTCTTGCCGCCCACGGCGGCGTCGACCATCCCGAGGACGGTCGTGGGCACCTGCACGAGGCCGACGCCCCGGAGCCAGGTGGCGGCCACGAACCCGGCCAGATCGGTGATCGCTCCCCCGCCGAAGCCGACGACGACGTCGGTGCGGGTGAAGTCGGACTGGCCCATGACCTGCCAGCAGAACGCCGCGACCTCGACGCGCTTGGCCGCCTCGGCGTCCGGCACCTCTGCCAGCAGCACTTCGTAGCTCTCGAGCAGGCTCTCGCGGATCTCGGCGGCGAGGACCGCGAGCGTGGGCGGGTGCACGATGAGCACCTTCGCGGCGCGCGGGCCGATGGCGTCTGCGAGCCCGTCGAGCAGCCCGCGGCCGACGGTGATGTCGTAGCCGGTGGAGCCGGGCACGGTGATGGCGGTGGAGCCGTCGTTCATGGAAGTCTTCCGCTCGGGCGGCCGGAGTCGGCCGCCGGGTCTGCTGCGCTTCCGCCGGCGGCGGTCGCGTCGTGGGTTCGGGGGTCTCGGGCCGGTCGGGCGCGCACCCAGTCGGCGATCTCCGCGGCGATCGCGGTGATGGGCCGGCGGGAGGTGTCGAAGACGACGTCCGCGAGCGCCTCGTAGAGCGGGCGCCGCTGCTCGTGCAGACGGGTCCAGTCGGCGACGCCGCCGCGGACGAGGGGTCGGCTCCCCGAGCCCAGCCGATCCCGGACGGCCTCGGCCGTCGTCGTGAGCAGGACCACGGGGACCTCGGCCAGATCGGCCCGCGTCCGTGGATCGAGCACGGCTCCCCCGCCGAGGGCGAGCACGACGTCGCGGCGGACCGCGCTCTCGACCACGAGGCGCTCCTCTCGGCGGAAGGCGGCCTCGCCGTGCGCGTCGAAGTACGCCGCGATCGGGCCGTGGCCCGCGACGAACTCCGCATCGGAGTCGACGAACGCCGCCGCCAGGGACTTCGCGACCCGCTTCCCGATCGTCGTCTTGCCCGCCCCCATGGGGCCGATGAAGACGACGCGGGCGCGGGCCGCGCCGGTATCGTGCCCGGCCATCAGCGCTCTCGCCCGAGGGCGGATCCGCGGATCACGACACGCCCAGGGCGGGGTTGCTCGCGCTCGCCGTCCGCAGCTCCGCCGGGATCGCCTCGAGGTAGCCGCGCAGGTTGCGGCGGGTCTCGGCGACGCTGTCGCCGCCGAACTTCTCGAGCACGGCGTTCGCCAGGACGAGGGCCACCATCGCCTCCGCGACGACTCCCGACGCGGGGACGGCGCAGACGTCGGAGCGCTGGTGGTGGGCCCCGGCGGCCTCGCCGGTCGCCACGTCGACCGTGCGCAGGGCGTGGGGAACGGTCGCGATCGGCTTCATCCCCGCGCGCACGCGCAGGACGGTGCCGGTGCTCATCCCGCCCTCGGTCCCCCCGGCGCGGTCGCTGGAGCGCGAGATGCCCGCGGCGTCCTGGAACAGCTCGTCGTGCGCCTCGGACCCGCGGCGGGTCGTCGTGAGGAAGCCGTCGCCGACCTCCACGCCCTTGATGGCCTGGATGCCCATGAGAGCCGCGGCGAGCTGGGAGTCGAGCCGCCGGTCCCAGTGGACGTAGGAGCCGAGTCCCGGCGGGAGACCGTAGGCGAGCACCTCGACGACGCCGCCGAGCGTGTCGCCGTCGTCGTGGGCCCGGTCGACCTCGGCCACCATCAGCGCGCTCGTCGCGGCGTCGTGGCACCGCAGCGGATCGGCGTCCAGCGAGTCGACGTCGGCCGCCGTCGGCAGCGGGGACCCCTCGGGCACGCGCACCGGGCCGATGGCGAGGGTGTGGCTGACGAGCTCGATGCCGAGCTCGCCGAGGAACCGCCGCGCGATGGCGCCCAGGCTCACCCGGGCCGCCGTCTCGCGCGCGGAGGCCCGCTCGAGGACGTTGCGCGACTCGGCGAAGCCGTACTTCTGCATGCCGACGAGATCGGCGTGTCCGGGCCGGGGCCGGGTGAGCGCGGCGCCGCGGCCCTTCGGCAGGGTCTCGGGGTCGCGCGGCTCCGCCGACATCACATCGACCCAGCGGGGCCACTCGGTGTTGCCGATGCGCAGCGCGATCGGGCTGCCCATGCTGGCACCGTGGCGGATCCCGGACGAGACGGTGAGCTCGTCCTGCTCGAAGTTCATCCGCGCGCCGCGGCCGTAGCCGAGCTTGCGCCGGGCGAGATCGGTGCGGATGTCCTCGAGGGAGACGGGGACCCCCGCGGGGAGTCCTTCGAGGACGGCGATGAGTTCGGGGCCGTGGGATTCCCCGGCCGTGAGCCAACGGAGCATCCACAGATTCTCGCACACGGGGCGGGGCCGCACCGCCGGGCCGGCTCCGCCCCTGCACCTCGCGTCAGGAGCCGTCGGGCACGGCCGCGCGCATCGCGGCGAGCACGTCGTCCTCCCGGGGCAGCGCGCGGGCCGGATCGCCGCCGACGAAGACGCGCACCTGGACGAGCGCCTGGTGCAGCAGCATTCCGAACCCCGAGACCACGGGCGACCGCCCGGCGCGCCAGCGCGTCGCGAGTGGGCTCGGCCACGGGGAGTACGCGACGTCGAAGAGGGTGGACGCGGCGACGACGTCGTCGGGCACCGCGAGCTCCTGGGCAGCGGACCCGGGCAGCGTCGACACGACCAGCGGATGCGGCTCCCCCGCAGACCACTCGTCGAACGACCGGATCTCGAGCACGGTGCCCAGCGTCGCGGCGACCGCGCGCAGCGGCTCGGCCCGAGCGGGAGCCCGGACGGTCGCGGTGACGTGGGACGCGCCGAGCTCGGCGGCGGCCGCGATCGCCGACGCCGCCGTCGCTCCCCCGCCGAGCACCTCGACGCGGTCGACGCGGGTGACGCCCGCGTCGACCAGCGCCCGGACGATGCCCGCCACGTCGGTGTTGAAGCCGCGACGGCGGACCGAGGAGCCGTCCCGCTCCAGCAGCACCGTGTTGACGGCCCCGGTGGCCCGGGCGACGAGGTCCTCCTCGTCGAGCAGCGGACGGACGGCGTGCTTGAGCGGCATGGTGAGCGAGAGGCCGTGCCAGCGGGCGACCGGGTCCTCGAGGACGGCCGCGAGGGTCTCCTCCGTCGTCTCGAGGGCCGTGTAGCTCCAGTCCAGGCCCAGCACGCCGTAGGCGGCGGCGTGCAGGGCCGGCGACTTCGAGTGCGCGATCGGTGAACCGAGGACCGCGAGGCGGCGCCCGGACGCGGTCACTGGTACTCCGGGTGGTCCCGCATCCAGGCCTGCCACTGCGCCACCGCGGCGTTGTGCTCGGCGTCGGTCGTCGAGTACACGGTCTCGCCGGTCTCCAGGTTCACGGTGACGAAGTACATCCACGTGCCCTCCGCCGGTCGCAGCACCGACTCGATCGCGATGTCGCCCGGGTTCGAGATGGGGGCGGGCGGGAGGCCGTCGCGCTGGTACGTGTTGTAGACGTTGTTCACGTCGCCGCGCTCGGCGTCCGTCGTCGTCACGCGGTCGGTCGCTCCGGTGCCGTAGGCGACGGTCGCGTCCGACTGAAGGCGCCAGCCCTGGTCGAGCCGGTTCTGGAACACCCGCGCGACCTTCGGGAAGTCGTCGGCGATGCGCGCCTCCCTCTGCACGAGCGAGGCGAAGACGATCACGCGGTAGCGGTCCTCGACCGGCACCTGCGCCTCGTCGAGAGCCTGGTACATGCGGTTCACGAGCGTCTGGAGGATGTCGTGGGCCGGAGTGCCCGGGTCGACGTCGTAGGTGGCCGGGAAGAGGAAGCCCTCGAGGCTCGTCGCCTGGGCGGGCAACCCGAACGAGCCCCAGTCGGCCGCTGCCGCCTGGAGCTCCTCGACGGGCACCCCCGTGCCGTCGGCGATGAGGGGCAGTGCGGAGGCGAGGGCGGTGCCCTCGGGGATCACGAACGTGTTGGCGAGTCGGGTGGACTCGGAGTCGAGCAGCGCGGCGAGAGCCGACTTGGCGCTCATCTCGGCCTTCATCGAGTAGGCGCCCGGCTGGAACACCGGCTCCGGCGTCGTCGAGACCAGGAGCTCGTAGAACGGCGCGTACGACTTGATGACGCCGTCCGAGACGAGGTTCTCCGCGATGTCGCTGCCGCCGTCGCCCTGGTGGATCGTGAAGACGACCTCGCTCGTGCCCGTGCCGGCGAAGTCGGTGGCCTCCGGCTCCGCGAACAGCGCCCGGACGGGCTCGAGGAAGACGGTCACGGCGACCGCGACCAGGGCGGCGAAGACGCCGAAGGCGAGCAGTCCGCCGATCAGGCCTCGGTGGTTGCGCCGCTTCCGCGGTGCTCCGGCCGCCTGCCGGCGACGACGGCGGGTCGACGCCTTCGCCTCCGGATGCGCGGCAGCGACGGCCTCGCCGCGATCGCGCGGAGCGGGCACGTCGGGCCCGGAGAATAGCCGGTCGAGAGGATCGTGGCCGGACTGCTCCGTCGGGCCGTCACTCGAGACGGGGTGCTCCTGAGGAGGCGTCGGGAGCTGGTTCTGCTGATCGGCCTCGGTGGCGCGGGCGGCGCGGCGGCTCGGGGGGACGTCGGTCACGGGTAGGTCGTCCTTCGTTCGGTTCGAGCGGGATCCCGGCGGGGGTGCCGGAGGAGCGCTCGGAATCGATGGCGTGCTGCAGGATCACCACGGCGGCGACCTGGTCGATCACGGCGCGGGATCCGCGCGTGTCGCGTCCGGAGCGGTGCAGGGCGCTCTGCGCGGTCACCGTCGACAGGCGCTCGTCGACGAGTCTGACGTCGGCGTCGGGGACCGCTCGCGCCAGTCGGCCGGCGAACTCCCGCGCGTCGTCGGTGGACGCGGTCTCGGCGCCCGAGAGCGACAGCGGCAGCCCGACCACGACCGCGACCGCGGCGTGCTCCTGCGCGATCGCGGCGATGCGGGCGATGTCGGTGCCGATTGCGGCGCCCTTCTCGCGGGCGACGGTCTCGACCGGCACCGCGAGCAGACCGTCGGCGTCGCAGCGGGCGACACCGATGCGGGATCGTCCCACATCGATGCCGAGCCGGACGCCGAACCGGTCCATGCTCAGCGCGTCGCTTCCGCGACGACGGCCTCGAGCGCGGCGCCGATCGCCGACACGTCGGAGCCGCCGCCCTGGGCGAGATCCGGCTTGCCGCCGCCGCCTCCGCCGAGGACTCCCGCGGCGAGCTTGGCGAGGGGTCCCGCCTTCGCTCCGGCGTCCCGAGCGGCCTGGTTGGTCGCGACGATCACAGCGGGCTTGCCCGACACGTCGGCGGCGAGGGCCACCAGAGCGGCCTCGGAGCCGAGCCGCTCGCGCACCGAGGTGACCAGCGAGCGCAGCTCGTCCGCCGATCCGGCGGCGCCGACGTTCTCGGCGACGACGGTCAGCCCGTTCACCCGCCGCTGATTCGCGACGATCGCGGGGACGCGGTCGGCGAGGGCGCGGGCCTCGAACGCGGCGATCCTCTTCTCGGCCGCCTTGAGACTCGCGACGAGGTCCGCGATGCGCTCGGGGAGCTGCTCGCGCGGCGTCTTGAGCGAGGACGAGATCGTGCTCACGAGCGCCCGTTCGGCCGCCAGGTCCTGGAACGCCTCGCGACCCACCAGCGACTCGACCCGGCGGTTCGTGGATCCGACCGACGACTCGCTGACGAGGCTGATGAGCCCGATCTCGGACGAGCTCCCGACGTGGGTGCCCGCGCAGAGCTCGCGCGACCAGGGCCCGCCGATGTCGACGACGCGGACGACGTCGCCGTACTTCTCGCCGAAGAGCGCCATGGCGCCGAGCGCCTTGGCCTCGTCGAGCGGCAGCTCGCGCGTGACGACCTCCAGGTTGTCGCGGATCGCGGTGTTCGCGATGTCCTCGATCTCGCTGCGGGTCTCGAGCGACAGCGCCTGGTTCCAGGAGAAGTCGAGACGGAGGTAGCCGGCCTTGTTGTAGGAGCCGGACTGGTGCGCCTGCGGGCCGAGGACCTGGCGGAGAGCCGCGTGGATCAGGTGCGTGCCGGAGTGCGCCTGCGTGGCCCCGCGCCTCCAGTCGCGGTCGACGACCGACGTCGCCGCGTCGCCGACGCCCACCTCGCCGCTCGCGACCTGGACGGTGTGGCTGATGAGCCCCTTCACGGGCTTCTGCACGTCGAGGACCTCGAGGTCGAAGCCGCTGCCGACGATGCGGCCGGCGTCGGCCTCCTGGCCGCCCGACTCCGCGTAGAGCGACGTGGCCTCGAGGATCACCTCGGCGATGTCGCCGGCCGAGGCCTTGGTCACCGAGCGCCCGCCCACGACCAGGCCGACGACGCGCGACTCGGTGTCGAGCACGTCGTAGCCGGTGAAGAGCGTCTCGCCGTGCGCGCGGAACGCCGCGTAGACCGAGAGGTCGGCGAGGGCCGACTTCTTCGACTTCGCGTCGGCCTTGGCGCGGGCGCGCTGGGCGGACATCAGCGAGTCGAAGGCCTCGCGGTCGACGCTGAGCCCGGACTCCTCGGCGATCTCGAGCGTGAGGTCGATCGGGAAGCCGAAGGTGTCGTGCAGGAGGAACGCCGTGTCGCCGGGGAGGGTCTCGGCGTCGGCCTTCTTGGTCTTGAGCACCGCGAGGTCGAGGATCTCGGTCCCGGCGGCCAGGGTGCGCAGGAACGCCTCCTCCTCGCCGAACGCGCTGGTCGACAGCCGCTCGTACTCGGTCTGCACCTCGGGGTAGGCGGCGGCCATGGCGTCGCGCGACGCGGCGAAGAGCTCGGGGAACACGGCGGTGTCGACACCGAGCAGACGCATGGCGCGCACCGTGCGGCGCATCAGTCGCCGCAGGATGTAGCCGCGACCCTCGTTCGACGGGGTGACCCCGTCCGACAGCAGCATGAGCGAGGAGCGCACGTGGTCGGCGATGACGCGCATCCGCACGTCGTCCTCGTGATCGGCGCCGTAGCGTCGGCCCGAGAGCTCGGACGCGCGGTCCAGCACCGGGCGCACCTGGTCGATCTCGTACATGTTCTCGACGCCCTGCTTGAGGAACGCGACGCGCTCGAGCCCCATGCCGGTGTCGATGTTCTTGCGCGGCAGCTCGCCGAGGATGTCGAAGTCGACCTTGCTCGTCCCCTCCCCGCGGAGGTACTGCATGAAGACGAGGTTCCAGATCTCGACGTAGCGGTCGTCGTCGGTGGCGGGGCCGCCGTCGATGCCGTAGGCCGGACCGCGGTCGAAGAAGATCTCAGAGCAGGGGCCCGCCGGTCCGGGCTGTCCGGTCGACCAGTAGTTGGTGTCCTTGTCCAGGCGCTGGATCCGCTCGTCGGGCAGGCCCGCGATCTTCTTCCACAGCGAGATCGCCTCGTCGTCGTCCTTGTAGACGGTGACCCACAGGTCCTTCTCGTCGAACCCGAGTCCGCCGTCGGCCTCCGTGCCGGTGAGCAGCTCCCAGGCGTAGCCGATCGCACCCTCCTTGAAGTAGTCGCCGAAGGAGAAGTTGCCGTTCATCTGGAAGAACGTGCCGTGGCGAGGGGTCTTGCCGACCTCCTCGATGTCGTTGGTCCGGATGCACTTCTGCACGCTGGTCGCGCGCGGGTACGGCGCGGGGACGACCCCGGTGAGGTACGGCACGAAGGGCACCATGCCGGCGACGGTGAAGAGGAGGCTCGGGTCCTCGCTGACGAGCGAGGCGGAGGGCACCACGGTGTGGCCGCGGCCTCCGAAGAAGTCGAGCCAGCGGGTGCGGATTTCAGCGGTCTGCATGGGGTCCGTTACGTGTTCGGTCGGTGTCGACGCGGGGGTCTGATGGGGGCCGGGCGGCCGGGGCGGAGAGGGCGGGTCAGCCCTCGCCGATGGCGGCCTTCAGCTCGGCCTCGCGCTGGTGGTAGCCCTCGGAGACGGCGTCGCCGAGCTCCTTCGCCGTGCGGTTGAGGTCCTCGAAGAGGCGGGCGCCTGCGGCGGTGCGGGCGACCTGATGCGCGAGCGCGAAGCCGAGACCGATCCCGACGACGACCAGGACGAAGTTCTTCACGGAGGTTCCTTCCACGGCGGGGGCGACGGGCGACGCGTCCGAGCGCGACGGCCCAGTCGATTGTAGGGCGCGAGTCTGCGGCTACCGGGAGGAGGGCCTGCGGGCGCGCTTGGAGCGCTTCGCCGCCGTCTTCCCCGCCGCCTCGCCGACCGCGTCCGCCGTGCGACCGGCCACCAGGACGGCGCGGACGCCCGCGGTGAAGCCCGCGAGCTTGATCAGCGGACCGCCGATCGTGGCCGCCGTGAGGGCGACGAGGGCGTTCACGTTGCCGGTGACCTCGGCGACGTCCTTCGTGATCGTGTCGACCCGCGCGAGCTGCTGGTTGGCCTCGCGGAGGGTGGAGGCCGACTCGTCCAGGATCGGGGTGAGACCGTCGCTGGCCTGCTTGATCGCCTCGCTGGTGCTGTCGAACACGCGACCCAGCTTCCACAGCGGGATCGCCGCGATCGCGACCAGGATCGCGAACACTCCTGCGGCGATGAGTCCTGCGATGTCTCCACCGGTCACGGTGACCTCCGTTCGGCGCCGCCCGGTGCGGCACTCCAGCCTAGCGACGCTCCGCGGAGCGCTGCGGCAGGGGCGGTGTCGTGCCGTGCCCCGGGACGACGGAAGGCCCCTGCGGTGAGCAGGGGCCTTCCGGGACGACGGTCGTGCGACCGGGTCAGGAGTGGATCAGCGGGCGGCGTAGTACTCGACGACCAGCTGGACCTCGCAGGTCACGGGGACCTCGGCGCGCTTCGGGCGGCGCAGCAGCGTCGCCTGGAGCTTGTCGATCTCGACCTCGAGGTAGCCCGGGGTCTTGGGCAGCACGTCGACGTGCCCACCGGCGGCGGCGACCTGGAAGGGCTCGGTGCCCTCGGAGCGGGTCTTGACGTGGATGACCTGGCCCGGCTTCACGCGGAAGGAGGGGCGGTCGACGGTCTTGCCGTCCACCATGATGTGGCGGTGCGTGACGAACTGGCGCGCCTGCGCGGTGGTGCGGGCGAAGCCCGACCGCAGGACGAGGGCGTCGAGGCGCATCTCGAGGAGCTCGACCAGGTTCTCACCGGTCAGGCCCTGGGTGCGGCGCGCCTCGGCGAACGCGATGCGGAGCTGCTTCTCGCGGATGCCGTACTGGGCGCGCAGACGCTGCTTCTCACGCAGGCGGACCGCGTAGTCGGAGTCGGCCTTGCGCTTCGAGCGGCCGTGCTCACCGGGAGCGTAGGGACGCTTCTCGAGGTAGCGGGCCGCCTTCGGGGTCAGCGGGATGCCGAGGGCGCGCGAGAGGCGCGTCTTCGAACGGGAACGGGAGGTCGTCGACACTGTGGTCCTTCCAAGGTCTGAGAGGTTCGATCGCAGCTCTCGCCTGCGCACTCCGGGAGGAGAGCGGACGCCGTGGTCGTGTCCGGTCGCGGGTGCGTCCGGAAGGGTGACCGCGGTGACGAGCTGCGCGATTCAGAGGGATGCGCTGCGCCGCTCGGCTACAGAGCGGTGGGCAACCGCAGAAGACTATCACGGACGGCCGCCGTGCGCGGATCTCACCCGCCGCGGATGATCCGCATCAGCTTGGCGAGTCGGGCCGACACGTCGCGCTCGTTGCCGTGCTCCGTCGGGTCGTAATACCGGGCGCCCTCGAGCGCGTCGGGGAGGTACTGCTGCTGCAGCACGCCGAGGTCGGCGTCGTGCGGATAGCGGTACCCCTTGCCGTGCCCGAGCCGCTTCGCGCCGGGGTAGTGCGCGTCGCGCAGATGCGGAGGCACCCGGCCGGCCTTCCCCGCGCGAACATCGGCGATCGCCGCGTCGAGCGCCGTGTACGAGGCGTTCGACTTGGGCGCGGTCGCGAGGTGCACCACGGCCTGCGCGAGCGGGATGCGCCCCTCGGGCATCCCGATGAGCTGCACCGCATCGGCAGCGGCGACCGCGATGACGAGCGCCTGCGGATCGGCCATGCCGATGTCCTCCGATGCCGAGACGATGATGCGCCGGGCGATGAAGCGCGGGTCCTCCCCCGCCTCGATCATGCGGGCCAGGTAGTGCAGCGCCGCATCGACGTCGGAGCCGCGGATCGACTTGATGAAGGCGCTGATGACGTCGTAGTGCTCGTCGCCGTTGCGGTCGTAGCGCAGCAGAGCGCGATCGACGGCTCGGGCGACGATCTCGGTGGTGATGAGCGGGAGCTGGGGCTCCCCGGGCGAGTCGTCCTCGACGGGCGGGTCGTCGTCGTCGTCCTCGCCCTCCTGCTCGGCCGTCCGGGCGGCACGGTCGGCCTCGCGGGCGTCGGACCTGGCGGAGGTGGCCGCCGCCTCGAGCGCGGTGAGCGCCCGTCGGGCGTCTCCGGAGGCGAGGCGGATGATGCTCGCCCGCGCCTCAGCGTCCAGCGCCACCGTCCCCCGCAGGCCCCGCTCGTCGACGAGGGCGCGGTCGACCAGCAGCCCGAGGTCGTCGTCGCTCAGCGGCTCGAGGGTGAGCAGCAGCGAGCGCGACAGCAGGGGCGCGATCACCGAGAAGGACGGGTTCTCGGTGGTCGCGGCGATCAGGATGACCCAGCCGTTCTCGACGCCGGGCAGGAGGGCGTCCTGCTGCGCCTTGGTGAAGCGGTGGATCTCGTCGAGGAAGAGCACCGTCGAGGTGCCGTAGAGGTCGCGGGTCGAGAGCGCCTCCTCCATCACCTGGCGCACGTCCTTCACTCCGGCGGTGACGGCCGAGAGCTCGACGAACCGGCGGCCGCTGGAGTGGGCGACAGCCTGCGCGAGCGTCGTCTTGCCGGTGCCGGGCGGACCCCACAGGATCACCGACACGGCACCGCGCTCGCCCGTGGTGTCGGCTGCGAGGGCGACCAGCGGCGAGCCCCGCGTGAGCAGGTGGCGCTGACCGGCGACCTCGTCGAGGCTGCGCGGGCGCATCCGCACCGCGAGCGGAGTCGCGCCGGAGCGGAGTCCGGCCTGCTGCATGGTCATGCCCGCAAGCGTAACGACGGCCCCCGACACCCGCGTGGGGCGGCGGAGCGGCGTGTGGAGTCGCCGCGCCGATTCTCGTAGGCTCGTCGCGGTCTGCGCCCCGCGCGGACCGCCGCGCCGACCGGGGCGCGATGGGAGACGTCGGAGGAACACGTGGTTCAGGGCAAGTCGAACGACCGCGAGGCGCGCACCCGGCTGAGGGCTTACCAGGCCCGGCAGGCCCTGCACCGCACCCGATCCGCCCGCCGCCGGCGCGACAACGTGATCGCGGCGATCGCGGGCGTCGTCGTGATCGCCCTCGCCGTCGTCGCCCAGCTCCTCTACTTCTCCGCAGGCCCGGGAACCCCCGTCGCCGAGCCGTCGTCCAGTGCGAGCGCGACTCCCGCGCCCACGGCGACCGGGCAGAACACCGGCGACGTCCCCTCGAGCGACATCGCGGAAGGCCGCGACTGGACCGGCGAGATGACGATCAACACCGACGCGCTCGGCATCACGCTGGCGGGCGCCGCGGCTCCGCAGGCCGTCTCCTCCTTCCTCTCCCTCGCGCAGTCGGGGTTCTACGACGGAGTCTCCTGCCACCGCCTGACCACCGAGGGACTGTTCGTCCTGCAGTGCGGCGACCCCGACGGCGACGGCACCGGAGGACCGGGCTACAGCTACGGCCCCGTCGAGAACGCCCCCGAGGACGGCCTCTACCCGGCCGGCACGATCGCGATGGCCCGCCAGTCGGGCAACGGCTACAGCCAGGGCAGCCAGTTCTTCGTCGTCTACGAGGACACGACGCTCCCCGCCGACGCCGCCGGCGGCTACACCGTCATCGGGCAGGTCACCTCGGGCCTGGACGCCCTGGTCGCCGACGTCGTCGCGAAGGGCACCGCCGACGGATCCGCGGACGGCGCGCCCGCGGAGCCGGTGGCGATCACGTCCGTCACGGTGCAGTAGGCGCGGCGCGACCCCCGCCCGACCGGGGTGCAGGAGCCGGGGGCGCCCCCGTGCAATAGGCTGAACGTCACTGCCCGTTCGCGGCCGAGCGCGGTACCCGGCCTACCGGCCGTCGAGCCCGATCGGCCACCGACGCGACGGACATCGAACAGCACGACATCGAACAGCAAGGTGAGGCTCCGAGCGATGAGTGACCAGCAGCCGTGGGGACGAGTCGACGACGACGGGACGGTCTACGTCCGAGTCGGAGACGGGGAGCGCGAGGTCGGCCAGTACCCCGATGCCACCCCAGAGGAGGCGCTCGCCTACTACGAGCGCAAGTACACCGAGCTGGCCGGGCAGGTCTCCCTGCTCGAGCAGCGGGCGAAGCGCGGTGCTCCCGCCGCCGACGTCGCCCGGACGGTCCAGTCGCTGACGGCGGCGATCGCCGAGGCGCACGCGGTCGGTGATCTCGAGGCGCTGCAGACGCGCGTCAGCGCGCTCAGCGGCTCGGTCGAGGACCTCTCCGAGCAGCAGGCCGCCGAGTCCAAGGCCGTGCTGGCCGAGGCTCTCGCGTACCGCGAGGCGATCGTCGCGGAGGCGGAGGCCCTGGCCGCCGTCGATCCCGCCAAGACGCAGTGGAAGCAGGCGAGCGCGGCGATCGACGAGCTGTTCGCCCGCTGGCAGAGCCACCAGCAGCAGGGGCCCCGCCTGCCCAAGAACGAGGCCAACGAGCTGTGGCGCCGGTTCCGCGGTGCCCGCACGACCATCGAGCAGAACCGCAAGGCGTTCTTCGCCGACCTCGACTCCGCGCACCGCGAGGCCAAGGCCGCGAAGCAGGCGCTGATCGACCAGGCGGAGGCCCTCGTGCCGCGCGGCGCCGAGGCGATCCCCGAGTACCGCACGCTCCTCGAGAGCTGGCGGGTCGCCGGTCGAGCGGGCAAGCGGTTCGACGACGCGCTCTGGGCGCGGTTCAAGGCCGCCGGCGATGCGATCTACGGCGCCAAGGCCGAGATCGTCGCCCAGGAGAGCGTCGAGTACACCGAGAACCTCGACCGCAAGCTCGCACTGCTCGAGGAGGCGGAGCCCCTCCTGCAGGAGCAGGACCGCGAGAAGGCGAAGCGCACTCTGCTCTCCATCCAGGAGCGCTGGGACGAGATCGGACGCGTGCCGCGCGAGCAGGTCCGCACGATCGAGGACCGGCTCCGCAAGGTCGAGGCGCACGTGCGCAAGCTCGACGAGGAGCACTGGAACCGCAGCAACCCGGAGCGCAAGGCCCGCTCGGAGGGTCTCGCCTCCCAGCTGACCTCGGCGATCCAGAAGCTGCAGGACGAGCTCGACGAGGCGAAGGCCCGCGGCGACCGCGCCGCCATCGCCCAGGCGCAGGAGGCCCTCGACGCCCGCAAGGTGTGGCTCGACGCCCTGGGCTGATCCCCGAGAGCCGATCCGGACGGGGCTCCTCCTCCACGGTCCGGATCTCTCCACAGATCCGCAGAAGCGCCTCCGGAGGGGAGTCGCGTCGTCCACTCTCGTGGGATGACGCGACTCCCCTCCGTTCTGCTTCCCGGACACCTCCCCCTCGCCGAGCTGTGCGCGGCCCGACTCGACGGGGAGCTGCGGGCCCTCGACGAGGGCTTCGTGGTGTCGGACCTGCCGACGGGCACCGCCGAGCGCGGTGCCGCGCTCCTGGCGGTGCTCCCCCGCGGCACCGTGGCCGACAGGCTCAGTGCCGCCTGGGTCCACGGAGCGACGACGGAGGCACCGTCCGTGCACAGCGCGTCGATCGACCGCCGCCACCGGCTGCACCCGCCGCGGATGGCGCGACTGCGCTACCACGAGGTGCGCCTGTCCGACGCCGAGGTGGTCACCCTCGGCGGGTGCGCGGTCACGACTCCCGTGCGCACCCTCGTCGATCTGGCGAGGATCGCGACGGCGTGCGACGACGACCTGCTCCGCTCGCTCGCGGCCGTCAGCGGGACGGCGCTCGACGACGTGCTCGCGCATCTCGCCGCGGCGGGCTCGGCCGTCGCCGGTCGCCGCATCGCCGAGAACCGGCTGACGGCCGCGCTCGATGCGCGGCCGCCGAACCCGCGGTCAGCCCGCGCTGACCCGGTAGACGTCGTAGACGGCGTCGATGCGGCGCACCGCGTTCAGCACCCGGTCGAGGTGCGTCGTGTCGCCCATCTCGAAGACGAAGCGGCTGATCGCGAGCCGGTCGCTCGAGGTCGAGACGGTCGCCGAGAGGATGTTCACGTGGTGCTCCGAGAGCACGCGCGTCACGTCGCTGAGCAGTCCGGAGCGGTCGAGGGCCTCGACCTGGATCTGCACCAGGAAGATGCTCTTGGACGACGGCGCCCACTCGACGTCGACGATGCGCTCGGGCTCCTTCAGGAGCTCCTGCACGTTGTGGCAGTTGGCCTGGTGCACCGAGACGCCCGCACCGCGTGTGACGAATCCGACGATCTGATCGCCCGGCACCGGGGTGCAGCACTTGGCGAGCTTGACCAGGATGTCGGGGGCGCCCTTGACGAGGACGCCGGACTCACTGCTGCGGCTGCGCGGACGCGGGGAGCGCGGGAGGGTGACCTCGTTCTCGTCCGACTCCGGATCGCCCTGGATCGAGGCGACGACCTTCTCGAGCACCGACTGGGTCGAGACGTGCCCCTCGCCGACGGCCGCGTAGAGGGCCTCGACGTCGTTGTACCGCAGCTGGCTGGCCACCTCGGTGAACGTGTCCTGGCTCATCAGCTTCTGCAGCGGCAGGTTCTGCTTGCGCATGGCCCGGGCGATCGAGTCCTTGCCCTGCTCGATGGCCTCGTCGCGCCGCTCCTTGGTGAACCACTGGCGGATCTTGTTGCGCGCCCGGGGGCTCTGCACGAAGTTCAGCCAGTCCTGGCTAGGCCCGCTGTCGGGGTTCTTCGAGGTGAAGACCTCGACGACGTCGCCGGTCGTCAGCGAGGACTCCAGCGGCACCAGACGGCCGTTGACCTTCGCGCCCATGGTGCGGTGGCCGACCTCTGTGTGCACCGCGTAGGCGAAGTCGACGGGGGTCGCTCCGGTGGGCAGTCCGATGACCCGGCCCTTCGGAGTGAAGACGTAGACCTCCTTGGCGCCGATCTCGAAGCGGAGGGAGTCGAGGAACTCGTTCGGGTCCGTCGTCTCGGACTGCCAGTCCGAGAGGTGCGCGAGCCAGGCGAGGTCGGTGTCGTTCGAGCCGGACGTGGGCACCTTGCCCGTCGCCATCTGCTCCTTGTACTTCCAGTGCGCCGCGATGCCGAACTCGGCGTGCTGGTGCATCTCGTTGGTGCGGATCTGGATCTCGACCGCCCGGCCCTTGGGGCCGACCACCGTCGTGTGCAGCGACTGGTACAGGTTGAACTTCGGGGTCGCGATGTAGTCCTTGAAGCGGCCCGGCATCGGGGTCCACCGCGCGTGGATCGAGCCCAGCACCGCGTAGCAGTCGCGCACCGAGTTCACGAGCACGCGGATGCCCACGAGATCGTAGATCTCGTCGAACTCGCGACCCCGCACCACCATCTTCTGGTAGATCGAGTAGTACTGCTTCGGACGGCCGACGACCCGGCCCCGGATCTTGCCGGCGCGCAGATCCTCGCCGATGAGGTCGATCACGCTCTGGACGAACTCCTCGCGCTGAGGGGTCCGGCGCTTCACGAGGCTCTCAATCTCGTTGTAGATCTTGGGGTACAGCACCGCGAACGACAGGTCCTCGAGCTCCCACTTGATCGCCTGGATGCCCAGGCGGTGCGCGAGGGGCGCATAGATCTCGAGGGTCTCGGTGGCCTTGCGCGCGGCGGACTCCGCCGGCACGAAGCCCCAGGTGCGCGCGTTGTGCAGCCGGTCGGCGAGCTTGATGATGAGGACGCGGATGTCCTTCGACATCGCCACGATCATCTTGCGGACGGTCTCGGCCTGGGCGCTGTCGCCGTACTTGACCTTGTCGAGCTTGGTGACGCCGTCGACCAGCATCGCGACCTCGTCGCCGAAGTCGGCGCGGAGCTCGTCGAGCTTGTAGTCGGTGTCCTCGACCGTGTCGTGCAGGAGGGCCGCGGCGATGGTCTTCGAGCCGATGCCGAGGTCGGCCAGGATCTGCGCGACCGCGAGCGGGTGAGTGATGTAGGGCTCTCCGCTGCGGCGCTTCTGCCCCGCGTGAGCCCGCTCCGCCACGGAGTAGGCGCGCTCGATCAGCGCGATGTCGCTCTTGGGGTGATGCATCCGCACCGTGCGCACGAGGGTGTCGACCGCGCCGCTGGGCTGAGCGCGCGAGAAGATCCGGGGGACCAGTCTGCGCAGGGCAGCTGTCGACGACGTGGTCGTGGTTTCCGTCACGCGGGCATCTCCATCGCCCCATTATCGCGCCTGCGGAGCGCTCCGATGACCCATCCGCTCAGGGCGGACCCGGCGGGCGTCAGTCGATGCGACCGGGACGGCCCTCGTCGTCGACCACGTCGCCGCCGGCGGCCGCCCAGGCGGTCATCCCGGCCTCGACGTTCGCCGCCTCGTATCCCGCACCCTCGAGCGCCTGGACGACCATCGCCGACCGGACGCCGGAGTGGCAGACGACGAGGATCGGGGCCTCGGCGGGCAGCTCGTCCTGCCGCGCACCGATCGAGTTCATCGGGATGTGATGGGCGGCGGCGGCGTGCCCGAGCGCCCACTCGTCCGGCTCGCGCACGTCCAGGAGCCACACCTCGTCGCGGGAGACGAGACCGATCGCGTCGGCCGCCGAGACCTGCGAGTACTCGGCCATCAGGCGCCCTCGACGACCGGCGTGCCGGCCTTGAGTCGGGCGGCCTCCACGCGCTTGTCGTGCCGGGACACGTCGACCTCGCGACTGCGCAGCTGCGCGTACAGCGGCGCCGCCACGAAGATCGTCGAGTAGGTGCCGACGATGATGCCGATCAGCAGAGCGAGCGAGATGTCGCGGAGCGTGCCGGCCCCGAGCACGAACGCGCCGATCACGAGGATCGCGCCGACCGGCAGCGCCGCCACGATCGAGGTGTTGATCGAGCGCACGAGCGTCTGGTTCTCGGCCAGGTTGACCGTCTCGGAGAAGGTCCTCGTCGTGCTGCCGAGTGCCTCCACCGTGTTCTCGCGGATCTTGTCGAAGACCACGACGGTGTCGTAGAGCGAGTAGCCGAGGATCGTCAGCAGGCCGATGACCGCGGCCGGCGACACCTCGGTGCCGGTGATGCCGTAGACGCCGGCGACGATCACGAGGTCGTGCACGAGCGCGACGATGGCCGCGAGCGACATCTTCCAGGTGCGGAAGTACGCCCACATAGCCAGGGACGCCAGCACCACGAAGATGATGAGGCCGCGCAGGGCCTGCTGCGTGATGTCGTTGCCCCACGACGCTCCGATGAAGGAGGAGGTGACCTGGTCGTTGCCGACCTCGTACGCCTCGGCCAGCGAGTTGCGCACGGCCGTCGACTCGTCGGTCGAGAGCTGGTCGGTCTGGACGCGGATCGAGTCGTCGCCGACGACGGAGACGCGCGGCACGGTCTCGGGCGAGACGGCGGTGACCGCGTCCGTGGCGGTCGCCTGGTCGAGGCTCGACGGCGAGGACACCGTGAACTCGGATCCGCCGGTGAACTCGATGCTGAAGTTGAACCCGCCGCGAGCGACGGTCCCGAGGACGGTGATCAGGATCAGGACGAGCGAGATCAGGTACCAGGTGCGCCGCCGGCCGACGAAGTCGATCGAGCGCTTGCCGGTGTAGAGGTCGTTGCCGAACTGCGAGAAGCTGGCCATCACGCGTCCTTGGTCGAGTCGGAGGAACCGGCGGTGCGGGCCGCCTCGGCGGCCTTGCGCTCGGCGATGGTCTGGCGCTTCGCCGCTTCGCGGGCGGCGGAGGAGCCCTTGCCCGCCACCACGGCGTCCTGCGGACGGAACGCCGCCCGGCCGCGGTAGACCGCGCCGAGAGCCCGCGGATCGAGGCCGGACAGCCGGTGCCCGTCCGAGAAGAACTTCGTCGTCGCGAGCAGCTGCAGCATCGGGTGCGTGAAGAGGATCACGACCACGAGGTCGATGAGCGTCGTGATGCCCAGCGTGAAGGCGAAGCCGCGGACGCTGCCCACGGCGAGGATGAACAGCACCACGGCGGCGAGCAGGTTCACCATGTCGGAGGCGAAGATCGTGCGCAGGGCGCGACGCCACCCGGCCTCGACCGCGGACTCCAGCCCCCGGCCGTCGCGCAGCTCGTCGCGGATGCGCTCGAAGTACACGATGAACGAGTCCGCGGTGATGCCGATCGCGACGATCAGGCCCGCGACGCCCGCGAGCGACAGCCGCAGACCCTCCCGCCAGGACAGGAGCGTCACCACGAGGTAGGTGACGACGGCCGCCACGATCAGCGAGGCGATCGTGACCGCTCCGAGCACCCGGTACTGGGCGAGGGAGTAGACGACGACGAGGACCAGTCCGATCACGCCGGCCAGCAGGCCGCTCGCGAGCTGGGCGGTGCCGAGGGTCGCCGAGATGCTGTCCGAGCTCTGCACCTGGAAGCCGATCGGCAGTGCGCCGTACTTGAGCTGGTCGGCGAGGGTCTTGGACGACTCCTGGGTGAAGGACCCGGTGATCTGGGCGTTGCCGTCGGTGATGGCGGCGTTGGTGGACGGGGCCGAGATGACGCGGCCGTCGAGGACGATCGCGAACTGGTTCTGGGCGCCCTGCAGCGCGACGAGGCGCGTGGTCACGTCCGAGAACGCCGTGGTCCCGGCGTCGTCGAAGGAGAGGTTGACCGCCCACGTGCCGGTGCTCGCACCGGACTGGGTCGTCACCAGGCCGTTGGAGGCGTCGGCGATGTCCTCGCCCGTCACCTCGACGGGGCCGAGGATGTACTTCACCGTGCCGGTGTCGTCGCAGGTGATCAACGGCTGGTCCGCCTGCGCGAGGTTGGGGTCCTGGCTGTTCAGGAACGCGCAGTCGAAGGCGGTGTACTGCGCCTCGAGCGCCGGCGTGATATAGGCGAGGTCGCTCGCGTCCGTCGGCTCGGCGGTGGGCTCCGTGGCGAGCGAGGGGTCGACGGGCGTCGGGGTCGGCGAGGACGTCGCCTCGCCGCCGACCGCGGTGTTCGTCGCCTGGCTGCCGACGAGGACCGGGCGGAAGTCGAGCTTCGCGGACGCCTCGATGCGCTGGAGCGTCTCGTCGTCGGGAGTCCCGGGGATCGAGACGACGATGTTGCTCGAGCCCTGGGTCGTGATCTCGGCCTCGGAGACGCCCGACGCGTCGATGCGCTGTCGGATGATCGAGACGGCCTGGGTCAGCTGCTCGGACGAGACGGTGTCACCGTCGTTCAGCTGCGGCTGGAGGACGATCTGCGTTCCGCCCTCGAGGTCGAGGGCGAGCTTCGGCGTCCAGGACCCGCCGCCCCAGAGGACGGCGGCGGTGTTCAGTCCGACGAGAGCCAGGATCAGGACACCGAGCCAGCTCAGGGAGCGCCGGGCCTTCCGGACGGGGGTTGATGCGGCCACCCAGGGCTCAGCTTTCTCTTCGGTCGACGATGACGGCCCGGATCCGGGCGGACAGGAAGGGCGGGCCGGACGCTCTCGCGCTCCGGCCCGCCCTGGAGACTACTGCGCGTCCGGCTTGCGGTCGCGCTCGATCGGGTCGACCAGCGGGTCGCCCTGGTGCGCGGCGTCGCGCTCGCCGAACGCGGGAGCGGCGCCCTCGACGGCGACGGTGCCGTCCTCGTCGGCCGCGACGACGTTCTCGCTCGGGTCGATCAGGCGCGCGATGGCCTGGCGGTGGATCGTCAGCAGCGTGCCGGGGGTCGACTCGATGACGATCTTGTTGGCGTCCTCGTCGATCGACACGACGGTGCCGAAGAGGCCGGAGCCCGTCATCAGCTCGACGCCGGGGACCAGGTTGTTCTTCATGTTCTCCGCGTCGCGCTGGCGCTTCTTGTTGTTGCGGAACATGAAGATGATCATCACGGCGAGCAGCAGGACGAGCAGGATGATCGTCGGATCCATGGGTGAGCCTTCCGGAGTGGGTGGCGAGCCCGCGCGGCGTCTCAGCCGGATGCGCAGGATCGAGCGGCCCGTCGGGCCTTGAAGATTATAGGTCATCCCCGAAGAGCGGCTGCTGGGAGGCGGCGGCGCCGCGCGGGTCGAGCCCGAAGTGGCGCCAGGCCGCGGGAGTGGCGACGCGCCCCCGCGGGGTGCGCGTCAGCAGGCCGATCCTGACGAGGAAGGGCTCCACCACGGCCTCGACCGTCTCGGACTCCTCGCCCACCGAGACGGCGAGCGTGTTGAGGCCCACCGGTCCCCCGTCGAAACGGGTGAGCACGATCTCCATGACGGCCCGGTCGAGGCGGTCCAGGCCCAGCGGATCGACGTCGTAGAGGTCGAGCGCGGCGCGGACGGCGGCGATGTCGGCACGTCCGCCGTGCACCAGGGCGAAGTCGCGCACGCGGCGCAGCAGCCGGTTCGCGATGCGGGGAGTGCCCCGGCATCGACCGGCGATCTCGGCGATCGCCTCGGTGTCGATGTCGAGCTCGAGAAGGCGCGCCGCGCGGGCGAGGACCTGGCGCAGCTCGTCCTCGGCGTAGAACTCGAGGTGGGCCGTGAAGCCGAAGCGGTCGCGCAGGGGATTGGGCAGCAGACCCGAGCGGGTCGTCGCGCCCACGAGGGTGAAGGGGGCGAGATCCAGCGGGACGGAGGTCGCTCCGGCGCCCTTGCCGACCATGATGTCGATCCGGAAGTCCTCCATCGCCAGGTAGAGCATCTCCTCCGCGGAGCGCGCCATGCGGTGGATCTCGTCGATGAAGAGGATCTCGCCGGGCAGGAGGGACGACAGCACCGCGGCGAGGTCGCCGGCGTGCTGGATCGCCGGTCCGCTGGACAGCCGCAGGGGCGACGAGCTCTCCTCGGCGACGATCATCGCCAGAGTCGTCTTGCCGAGACCGGGCGGGCCCGCGAGCAGGATGTGGTCGGGCGTGCGGCCCTGCATCGCCGCGGCCTTCAGCAGCAGCTCGAGCTGGCCGCGGACCTTCCGCTGGCCGACGAACTCGCTGAGGCTCTTCGGGCGCAGGGCGCCCTCGAACGCGATCTCGGCCTCGGAGACGACCTCCGGTCCGAGCAGACCGTCGCCGCTCACGCGCGGGCCGCCGGGCCGAGTCGGGCGAGGGCGAGGCGCAGGAGCGCCTGCACGTTCGCGGCGTCGGACGCCTGGGCGTCGAGGAGGATCTCGTCGACGACCTCGGCGGCGATGCGCTCGGGCCAGCCGAGTCCGACGAGGGCGGAGAGCACGCTCTGCGCGGCGGTCGCCCCGGGGCCGCTGCCGCGGGCCGCGCGCGGCCGGACGGCGAGCTTGCCCGCCAGGGACAGGATGATGAGCTTCGCCGTCTTCGGGCCGATGCCCGACACCTTGCGGAACACCGCGTCGTCCTCGTCGGCGACGGCCTGCGCGATGCGCTCGGGCTCGACGGCGCCGAGGACGCCCAGTGCCGACTTGGGACCGACCCCGGTGACCGCGATGAGGAGCTCGAAGATCTCGAGCTGCTCCGCGTCCGGGAACCCGTACAGGGTGAGCGAGTCCTCGCGGACGATGAGGGTGGTGGTGACCGTCGTCTCGTCGCCGACGCGCATCTCGAGCGCGTGCTGCGGAGTCACGTTGACCGCGTAGCCGACGCCGTGGACGTCGATCACGGCGAGACTCCCGCGGGCGGAGAGGACGGTGCCGCGGAGGGAGGAGATCACCGCGTCAGTCTAGGTGCTCGAACAGGCGTTCGAGAGGAGGCCTCGGCCGCGCGCCACGCGCGCTGCGCCGGCGTCTCCCCCTCGGCCGCCGACGACGGCCCGGAGGCGAGCGGGGCCCGCCACGCGTGGCAGACCGCGAGGGCGAGCGCATCGGCAGCGTCGGCCGGAGTCGGTGGCGCGTCCAGGCGGAGCACGCGCTGGATCATCGCGGTGACCTGCCGCTTGTCGGCGGCTCCGTAACCCGTGACCGCGGCCTTCACCTCGCTCGGGGTGTGCATGCCGACCGGGAGGGAACGGCGTGCGGCCGCGACGAGCGCGACTCCGCTGATCTGGGCGATGCCCATCACCGTGCGCACGTTGTTCTGCGCGAAGACCCGTTCGATCGCGACGGCGTCGGGACGGTGCTCGTCGAGGAGCGCCTCGATGCCGTCGCCCAGGGCCAGCAGGCGCCGCTCGAGCGGGTCGTCGACCGGAGTGCGCAGCACGCCGACGTGCACCAGGGTGGCCCGCCGGTCGCGGGCGACGTCGACGATGCCGACGCCGCACCGGGTGAGCCCCGGATCGATCCCGAGGACGCGCATCAGCGCGACCCGAGCGGGCGATCCGGGGTCACCGGGTCACTCCTCGTTCTCGAGCTCGGCGCGCACCTCGGGGGTGATGTCGAGGTTCGTGTAGACGTTCTGCACGTCGTCGGAGTCCTCGAGCGCGTCGATGAGGCGGAACACCTTGCGGGCGGTCTCGGCGTCGGCCTCGACCTGCAGCGAGGCGACGAACTCGATGTCGGCGGAGTCGTAGTCGATGCCCGCCTCCTGCAGCGCCGAGCGCGCCGGGACGAGCTCGCTCGGCTCGACGCGCACCTCGAAGCTCTCGCCGTGGTCGAGGACGTCGTCGACGCCGAAGTCGAGGACCGCGCCCAGGACGTCGTCCTCGGTGACGCTCTCGCCGTGGGGCACGCTGATGACGCCCTTGCGCGCGAAGTTGTACGCGACGCTGCCCGGGTCGGCCATGGTGCCGCCGTTGCGGGTCATGGCCGTGCGCACATCGGCCGCGGCGCGATTCTTGTTGTCGGTGAGGCACTCGACGAGCAGGGCGATGCCGTTCGGGCCGTAGGCCTCGTACATGATCGTCGTGTAGTCGATGACCTCGCCGGTGAGGCCGGCGCCGCGCTTGATCGCGCGGTCGATGTTGTCGTTCGGGACCGACGTCTTCTTCGCCTTCTGCACGGCGTCGACGAGCGTCGGGTTGCCCGACAGGTCGGCTCCGCCGATCTTGGCGGCGACCTCGATGTTCTTGATCAGCTTGGCGAACGACTTCGCGCGACGCGAGTCCTTGATCGCCTTCTGGTGCTTGGTCGTGGCCCACTTGGAATGCCCGGACACGGTGCTCCCTCGGAAAATCGTCGTGTGCGACCCCCGCGGGCGCCGCTGATAGCTGAGCCAGTCTAAACCGGGGCCGGTCCCTGCCCGCTTCCCGAGGCGGTTGCGCAGGTGGAGCGTCCTGCGTCCGGCTACGCCGATCCGCTGACACGCGGATCGACGGTTCGCCTCGGCCTGGAGGGAGTCGGTCCCCGCCCGGCTCCGCGCAGTCAGCGGCGCTCGTCCGGAGCCGGTCCTCCCAGGCTCCGCGCAGTCGAATTCGGGGGGGGTGGTCGCGCAGGAAGAGCGTCGTGCGCGGCTACGCGGATCCGTTGCCGCGCGGATGGACGAGTCGCCTCGACTGATGCAGGCCGCTGTCATACTGACCCGCGTCCTGTCTGCAACCGAGGTCGGGAGGGCTCGCGAAGTCCGCTCGAGGCGTCCGGACGCTTCCCGACCTCGGTTGCAGACCACTCGGCCCGCGGAACGAAGGCTGAGCGCTCGGATCCGAGTGCGACTCACCCGATCGCGTCATGGAGCCTCACTTCTGAGGTGCACCCGGGAACCCCGACGCCGCCCGAGCCGGACGTTCTGTGTGATGACGCGCAACAGCAGTCGGGAACGGGCGCAGACGCCATCGTGGCCGACGAGCCGTCCTGGCCGAGGTTCTCACGAACGATCAGGCATCATCACAGACCACACCACCATCCTCGCGGAACCAGTGATCGTCCGGTCAGCACGCCGATGGCGAACAGCCAGAGACCCACCACCCAAAGGGCGAAGCGGTCCTGCCGCGCTCCACGCGTTACCTCGACCAGCATGTGCGCGTTCCCGAACTTGCGGACAACGGATCGGCGACCACCCGCGAGCCGAACCGGCGATTCGCGTGCCAGCGAATCGCCGTAGGCGTTCGCAGGACGCTCCACCCGCGCGACCATCTCTAGGAGCCGACTGCGCCGAGCCGGGCAAGGACCGGCTCGGACGCGGTTGCTGAAGCAGCCGGCGACGCCGGCTACTTCAGCAACCGCGAGAGGACCCGGTCGGCGAGGGGCTTCCCGCCGGTCTGGCAGGTGGGGCAGTACTGGAGGGTGGAGTCCGCGAAGATCACCTGGCGGATCGTGTCGCCGCAGACCGGGCAGGGCTCGCCCGTGCGACCGTGCACGCGCATGCCGAGCTTCTTCTCCTTCTTGAGGTCGGCGGCGTGCAGTCCCTCGGCTCGGCCGAGCGCCTCCTCGAGCGTGTACCGCAGCGCGGAGTAGAGGCGGTCGAGCTCCTCGGGAGTGAGGGTCGCCGGTTTGAACGGGGACATGCGCGCGACGTGCAGGATCTCGTCGGAGTACGCGTTGCCGATGCCGGCGATGCGCGACTGATCGCGGAGGACGCCCTTGAGCTGTGCACGGCCGGCGGTCGCGAGGATCGCGCCGAGGATCTCGCGCGTGAAGGCGGGGTCGAGCGGATCGGGGCCCAGTCGCGCGACCCGGTCGACGTCGCGCGGATCGGCGACGATCGACAGGGCGAGGCTCTTCTTGGTGCCGGCCTCGGTCACGTCGATCCCGGAGCCGTCCTCGAGGATCAGGCGCGCGGCGAGCGGTCCGCGGCCCGGCTTCACCGGCGCCGTGGGGCGCTCGGGACGCCAGCGCACCCAGCCAGCCCGGGCGAGGTGGAGCAGCACGTGCACGTCGCCGATCGAGAGGTCGAGGAACTTGCCGTGCCGCTGGACGCCGTGGATCGTCTGACCGGCGAGGGAGGACGGCGGGATCGCCACCGTCTTGAGCGCCGAGATGGCGAAGACGTCGAGCCGCTCGAGGACGTGTCCTCCGAGCCGCTCGTCGAGATCGCGGGCGAGGGCCTGCACTTCGGGGAGTTCGGGCATGCTCCCACTGTGCCGGTCACCACCGACAGGGGCCACCCCTGGCGGAGTCGCCCGATCAGGCCCCGAAGCGCGTCGCCGCGACCTTCCGCAGGAACAGCTCGTGGAAGCGGTAGTCGCCTGTGATCTCGGGGTGGAACGACGTGCCCATCAGGTTGCCCTGCTCGACCGCCACGACCCGGCCGTCCGCGATCGCGGCGAGGGCGGTCGCCCGCTCCCCCAGCTCCTCCACGATGGGCGCGCGGATGAAGACCGCGTGCACGGGAGGGTCGCCGATCACCGGCACGTCGAGGTCGGTCTCGAACGAGTCGAGCTGGTTGCCGAACGCATTGCGTCGCACGGTCACGTCGAGCCCGCCGAAGCTGTGCTGCCCGTCGATCCGGTCCAGCACCCTGTCGGCGAGCATGATCAGCCCGGCGCAGGTGCCGTAGACGGGCAGGCCCGCCTCGATCGCCTCGCCGATCGGCTCCGCGAGTCCGAACAGGCGCGAGAGCTTGTCCATCACCGTCGACTCGCCGCCGGGGATGACGAGCCCGGCGACGGACGCGAGCTCGGCGGGACGGCGCACGAGCACCACCTCCGCGCCGAGCTCGCGCAGCACGTTCGCGTGCTCGCGGAAGTCGCCCTGGAGTGCGAGGACGCCGACCCGCAGCCCCTCGAGGGACTCGCGGGTCTCCCCCTCCCCCGCGACGCGGGGCCCGGTGCTACCAGCCACGCTCGGAGAGGCGGTGCGGCGCGGGGACGTCGGACACGTTGATGCCGACCATGGCCTCGCCGAGTCCGCGGGACGCCTCCGCGATGACCTTCGCGTCGTCGTAGAAGGTGGTCGCCTTGACGATCGCCGCGGCGCGCTTGGCCGGGTCGCCCGACTTGAAGATGCCGGAGCCGACGAAGACGCCGTCGGCGCCGAGCTGCATCATGAGCGCCGCGTCGGCCGGGGTGGCCACACCGCCCGCGGTGAACAGCACGACCGGCAGCTTGCCGGTCTGCGCGATCTCGGCGACGAGGTCGTAGGGGGCCTGGAGCTCCTTGGCCGCGACGTACAGCTCGTCCTTGGTCATCGCCTTGAGGCGGTTCACCTCGGCCGAGATGGTGCGGATGTGCTTGGTGGCCTCGGACACGTCGCCGGTGCCGGCCTCGCCCTTCGAGCGGATCATCGCGGCGCCCTCGGTGATGCGGCGCAGCGCCTCGCCCAGGTTCGTTGCTCCGCAGACGAAGGGGACGGTGAACCTCCACTTGTCGATGTGGTTCACGTAGTCGGCCGGCGAGAGGACCTCGGACTCGTCGATGTAGTCGACGCCGAGCTCCGAGAGCACCTGCGCCTCGACGAAGTGGCCGATGCGGGCCTTCGCCATGACGGGGATCGACACGGACGAGACGATCGCGTCGATGAGGTCGGGGTCGCTCATCCGCGCGACGCCGCCCTGCGAGCGGATGTCGGCGGGGACGCGCTCGAGCGCCATGACGGCCACGGCGCCGGCGTCCTCGGCGATGCGGGCCTGCTCGGCGGTGACGACGTCCATGATCACGCCGCCCTTGAGCATCTCGGCGAGACCGCGCTTGACGCGGCTCGAGCCGAACTGCTCCGAGGCAGCGGACGAGGAGGGAGTGGGGGTGTCGGTCATGATCGCGGGTCCTGTTTCTCTGCTCTGTCTCCAGCCGACGGCTGGGCTCTGTCTCCAGCCGACAGCGCCGTCGAGTCTACCGAGGTCCGCCTGCGCGGACCCCGCTCACGCCGCGGGCCAGGCGGCGGCGATGCTGGCGCGGACGTCGCCGAGGAGCTGCGGCAGCGCCTTCGTGCGCGCGATGATCGGGAAGAAGTTCGCGTCCGTCGCCCAGCGCGGCACCACGTGCTGGTGCAGATGCGCGGCGATCCCGGCGCCGGCGACCGCGCCCTGGTTCATCCCGAGGTTGAAGCCGTCGTTGTTCGACACCTCGCGGATCACGCGCATCGCGGTCTGCGTGAGGGCGCCGATCTCGGCCACTTCTTCCGGGGTGGCCTCGTCGTAGAGCGGGATGTGCCGGTACGGGCAGACCAGCAGGTGCCCGGAGTTGTAGGGGAACAGATTGAGCAGGACGTAGGCGTGCTCGCCGCGGGCGACGATCAGCGCCTCCTCGTCGCTCAGCGTGGGCGCGACGCAGAACGGGCAGTCGTCGGCGCCGGGCTGCCCCTTCTGGATGTAGACCATGCGGTGCGGGGTCCACAGCCGCTGGAACTCGTCCGGCACGCCGGCGAGGTGCGCGGAGCCCTCCGCGCCGTCCGGGACGAGATCGTCGTCCACGCTCACACCTGCGCCTTCGAGGCGATCGCCTCGCGGATGCGCGCCACGGCGTCGGCGACCGGGATCCCGTTCTCCTGCGTGCCGTCGCGGAAGCGGAAGCTGACCGCCCCGGCGTCGCGGTCCTTCTCGCCGACGATGATCTGGAAGGGGACCTTCTGCAGCGTGGCGTTGCGGATCTTCTTCTGCATGCGGTCGCTGGAGTAGTCGATCTCGGCGCGGACGCCGGAGCGCTTGAGCTCGCCGACGACCTCCTCGAGGTAGGGGAGGTACTCGTCGGCGATGGGGATGCCGACGACCTGCACGGGAGACAGCCAGACCGGGAACGCGCCGGCGTAGTGCTCGGTGAGGATCGCGAAGAAGCGCTCGATCGAGCCGAACAGCGCGCGGTGGATCATCACGGGCCGCTTCTTCGAGCCGTCGGACGCCGTGTACTCGAGCTCGAAGCGCTCGGGCTGGTTGAAGTCGAGCTGGATCGTCGACATCTGCCAGGTGCGGCCGATCGCGTCGCGGGCCTGCACCGAGATCTTGGGGCCGTAGAACGCCGCTCCGCCGGGATCGGGGACCAGCTCGAGACCCGACTCCACCGCGACCGCGCGGAGGGACTCGATGGCCGCCTCCCACTGCTCGGGGGCGCCGACGAACTTCGGGTTCCCCTCCTCGTTGGTCGAGAGCTCCAGGTAGAAGTCGTTCAGGCCGTAGTCGCGCAGCACCTGGAGGACGAACTCGAGGTTGCGGGTGAGCTCGGCCGCCACGTCCTCCTGCGTCACGTAGATGTGCGCGTCGTCCTGCGTGAGCCCGCGCACGCGGGTGAGGCCCTGCAGGGTGCCGCTCTTCTCGTAGCGGTAGACGGTGCCGAACTCGGCCAGGCGCAGGGGCAGCTCGCGGTAGCTGCGTCCGCGCGAGCGGAAGATCAGGTTGTGGAACGGGCAGTTCATGGGCTTGAGGTAGTAGTCCTGGCCCTGGCGGGTGATGTTCCCGTCCTCGTCCTGCAGCTCGTCGAGGTGCATCGGGGGGAACATGCCCTCGGAGTACCACTGCAGGTGCCCGCTGGTGGTGAAGAGGTCGCCCTTGGTGATGTGCGGCGTGTAGACGAGCTCGTAGTCGTGCGCGAGCAGCTGCTCGCGCATGTACTGCTCGATCTCGTAGCGGATGATGCCGCCCTTGGGGTGGAAGACCGCGAGACCGGAGCCGATCTCGTCGGGGAACGAGAAGAGGTCGAGCTCGTGGCCGAGCTTGCGGTGGTCGCGGCGGGCGGCCTCCTCGAGGCGCGCCTGGTGGGCGCGGAGCTCGTCCTTCGTCGGCCAGGCCGTGCCGTACACGCGCTGCAGCTGCGGGTTCTTCTCGGAGCCCCGCCAGTACGCCGCGGCGTTGCGGGTCAGCGCGTAGCCGTTGCCGATCATGCGGGTGTTGGGCAGGTGGGGACCGCGGCAGAGGTCCTTCCAGACCGTCTCGCCGGTGCGCGGGTCGACGTTGTCGTAGATGGTGAGCTCGGCGCCGCCGACCTCGACCGACTCGTCGTCCGCTCCCCCGCCCTTGAGGCCGATGAGCTCGAGCTTGTAGGGCTCGGCGGACAGCTCGCTCCGGGCCTCCTCCTCGGTCACCACGCGCCGCACGAAGCGCTGGCCCTGCCGGATGATGCGGTCCATCGCCTTCTCGAGCGCCTTCATCGCCTCGGGCGTGAAGGGCTCCTCGACGTCGAAGTCGTAGTAGAAGCCGTCGGTGACGGGCGGGCCGATGCCCAGCTTCGCCTCCGGGTTGCTCTGCTGCACGGCCTGCGCGAGGACGTGCGCGGCGGAGTGGCGGAGGATGCTCAGCCCGTCGGGCGAGGAGATCAGCACCGGCTCGATGCGGTCGCCGGGGACGACCTCCGCCGCCAGGTCCTTCAGCTCGCCGTTGACGCGGATCGCGACGACGGCCCGGTCGGAGAAGTGCGTGAAGCCCGTCCCGGCCTCGGTCACCACCGCGGGGGACTCGTTCTCGGACGGATTCGACGGTTCGTTCGACACGCGCGGACACTCCTCAGGGCTTCGCCAACCCCTCGACTTTAGCCGCCCGCCGGGCAGGGCTCGTCCGCGGCCGACGGCCCGCGGCGAGCGTCCGGCGCCCTAGTCGAGGACGGCGCGCACGCGCTCGTCGAGACCGCGCAGGGCGTCGAGCAGCTCCCCGCGGTCGGCGCCCGGGAGCAGCAGGTCGTTCTGCACGAGGTGGCGGATGAGCACGGTCTCCACATCCGACGGCAGGCCGCCCGACGCGAGGGCGCCCTCCAGCACGGCGAGGACCGAGATCAGTGCCAGTGCGTCGTCGACCGCGAGCGGGTGCTCACTGCTGTCCGTGTCCATGCGTCCGTTCCCGGGCGCCGGAGCACCGGCACCCGTCGAGGTTCCCGACCAGCCTGGCGAAGACGACGGCCCGGAGTGGCGACGCCCCGGCGGGACTTCGTTTCCCGTACAGCGGTCGGGACGGGCGCCCCTCGGCGAGGAGGACGGCCCCGATGCCCGGAACAGCGCCTGGTACGCTGTACCGTCTCCCGCTGGCACGCCGTGCCGGTACGGCGTGCCGGATCCGGTCCGCGACCGGGGAGGAGCCGATCAGGGGGGCGATCCGATGGACCGGCGCGAGCAGATCCTCGAGGCGGCCCGATCGGTGGTCGCCGAGTCCGGCGTCGCCGCCCTGAGCGTCCGGACGGTCGCCGCGCGCGCGGGGATCGGCGCCAGCACGCTGCGCCACCACTTCCCCACCCAGCGGGGTCTGTACGACGCGGTGGTCGCCGAGCTCTTCCACGCCGGCCTCGAGGACCACCGGATCGCCGACCGTCGCCTCGATCCGCTGGAGCGCCTCGTCGAGTGCGTCGGGCAGTTCCTGCCCGCGGCGGACGCTCCTCCCGCCCTGAGCGGCTGGTTCGCGCTCCACGCCGCCGGGCTCGGAGTGGGAGCGACCGATCAGGGCCGGGTGCTGCTCGAGGCGGTCGCCGCGAGCAGCCGCGCGAGCACTGCGCGGTGGATCGACGTGCTGTCGGAGGAGGGCGTGCTGCGACGGGGGCCTCTCGAGCAGCACGTCGAGCTGATCCTCGCTCTCGTCGACGGGCTGAGGATGCGGATGCTCACGCCCGGCAGCCGCGTCGGTCCCGGCGAGGCGCTGGGTCTCCTCGAGGCCGCTCTCGAGAGGGCCGTCATCCGGGACTGAGGATCAGGGGCGGGCGCTCACCCGCTCGGCCGGTCCGTTCAGCTCCCGTCCCAGGGATGCCGACTCCTCGGCCGCCGGAGCGTGGGCGAGCCGCCGCAGCTCCTCCCCCTCGAGCGCCCCGTCCTCGACGAGCTCCGCCGCCAGGCGGGTGAGGGCCGCGAGCGCGGACGCTCCGTGCCGGTCCGGTCCGTTCATCACGCCTCCTCGCGTCGGGACCGTCCTGTGCGCCCGGCGGTGGACGGCGCAGCCCCGCTGCGCCGTCCGGACAGCCGAGCACGCAACCCCTTGTCGACCCTGCGGCGAGGGCGTGGGCTGGGAGCACCCGTCGCCCCGAGCGACTCCTCGACGAAAGGTGCACCCGTGCTCTCCGACTCCCCGATCGGCCCCGTCCTGCTCTCGACCGATCTCGCCGCCTCGCGCGCGTTCTACGCCGACGCGCTCGGCCTCGAGGTGATCGAGGAGAGCGACTCCGCCGTCGCCTACCTCACCGGCGGGACCCGCCTCACCGTGACCGCCAGCAGCACCGGTTCCAAGGACGAGCAGACCAAGGCGTCCTGGCGCGTCGCCGACCTGCGCGCCGAGCTCGACGCCCTCGCCGAGCGCGGCGTGACCCCCGAGGACTACGACACCGACGAACTGCGCACCGAGAACGGCGTCGCCGATCGGGGCAGCGTCTGGTCGGCGTGGATCCTCGACCCGGACGGCAACGCTCTCGGCATCGAGCAGCCCAAGGACTGACCCGCCGGGCTCGGCCCCGCACCCCGGGTGCCGAGCCCTAGAATTCCCCCATGTCCGACGAATCCCCTCGCACTCCGGCGCCCGGGTGGTACCCGCACCCCGCCGACCTCGGCTCGGAGCTCTACTGGGACGGATCCGCCTGGACCGACCGGTCCCGTCCGGCCGCCCCGCAGCCGCCCGCTGCTCCGATCTACGGCACTCCGGACGCCGCCTCCGGCGGTCCGGCGCCCTCGGCGGATCCCGGCTACGGGACCGCACCCTCCGGAACGGGCGGCGCCGCCGGCGATCCGTACTCGTCCGATCCGACGGCGACGAACCCGTACGCGACGAACGCGTACTCGTCCAACCCCTACGCGACGAACCCGTACGCGTCGCCCGCGGCCTCCGGCCGGAACCCGATGGCGATCGCGAGCCTCGTGCTGGGCGTCCTCAGCCTCCTCGTGAACCCGCTCTTCGTCCCCTCCATCCTCGCCATCGTGTTCTCGGTGCGCGGCCGCGCCGCCGCCGCAGTCACGGGTATCGGCCGCGGCATGGCGACCGCCGGCCTGGTGACGGGGATCGCCGGCATCGTCTTCGGCGGCATCGGCTTCCTCGTCAACCTCGGGGGCTTCCTCTCCCAGCTCGGGTCCTGACCGCGGTGCGCGGCCGCCGCTTCGCACCCGCCCCGATGCGTCGATGACGCCGCGTCGGAGCGCCCCCTGGCTCTTCGTCGTCGCCGTCGCCCTCGTCGCACTGGTCCTGCGCGGGCCGATCGTCGCCGTCGCGCCCGTGATCGACTCGATCCGCGACGACCTGTCCCTCTCCTCCGGGCAGGCCGGCGTCCTGACGAGCATCCCCGTGCTCTGCTTCGCCCTGGCGACGCCGCTCGCCCTGCTGGTCATCCGCCGCGCCGGGCCCGACGCCGCGGTGACGGTCACCGTGCTCGGGGTCGCACTCGGCACGATCGTCCGCTCGTCGGGCGACACCGTCGCCGTCGTGGCGGGCACCGTGCTCATCGGCGTCTTCATCACCATCGGCAACGTGGTCGTCCCCGTCGTGATCCGCCGGGACGTCTCCGCCGCACGGGTCGATCTCACCACGGGCGTCTACACGGCCGCCCTCAACATCGGCTCGACGATCACGTCCCTGGGCACGGCGCCCCTCGCCCTCCTCCTGGGCTGGCGCGGCGCCCTCCTGGTCTGGCTCGTCCTCACCCTGCTCGCGCTGCTCGGCTGGCTCGCCGCGGTCGGCCCCTGGCGAGCCGTCCGTCCCGTGCCGCGCACCCCGTCGCCCGATCGCCGCACGGAGGCTCCTCCGCGCATCTGGCGGAGCGCCACGGTGCTCGCGCTCGCGGTCTGCTTCTCCAGCCAGGCGTTCTCGTACTACGGAGTGACCGCGTGGCTGCCGAGCCTCCTCGTCGACCGCAACGGCTTCTCGGTCGAGACCGCCGGAGCGAGCTCCTCCGTCTTCCAGCTCGCAGCGGTCGTCGGCGCACTGGGCGTCCCGCTCCTGGTGCGCCGGCTGCGGCCGCTGGGCAGCATCGCCCTCGTCGGCTCCCTCTGGTGCACGGTGCCGGCGGGGCTCCTGCTGGCACCCGATCTGTGGGCGCTGTGGTGCGCGCTCGGCGGCGTCGCCCAGGGCGGCGGATTCACGGTCGTCTTCGTCCTCGTGGTGCGGCTGTCGCAGTCGGACGCCCATGCATCACGGCTCTCGGCGACGGTCCAGGGGATCGGCTACGCCGTCGCCGCCACCGCCCCCACGGTCCTCGGGTTCGCGCACGACGCGAGCGGCGGCTGGGACGCCCCGCTCCTCCTCGTCCTCGGCGCGACCTGCTCCTTCCTCCTCTTCGGAGTGCTGGCGGCGGCGAGGCAGGGGCGCGGACCGCGCGTCGCACCGTCCGCCTGAGCGCCGCCTGACAGCGCGGGGCACCGGCGTCAAGGGCCACCGCGCACCCGCCGAGCGCCGTAGCGTGGCGGCATGGCCGAGAAGAGCACGACCCGAGAGAAGACCGCGCCCGAGCCCGACGACGCGCGCAAGCCGGACGAGCTGAGCGATCTGACGAAGCGCTCGTGGGGCTACGTGCTCAAGAAGACGATGCGCGAGTTCGGCGCCGATCAGTGCACCGATCTCGCCGCGGCCCTCACCTACTACGCGGTCCTGGCGCTGTTCCCGGCGCTGCTGGCGATCGTCTCGGTGCTGGGGCTCTTCGGCCAGGCTCAGGCGACCACCGACACCGTGCTCGAGCTGATCGGGAACCTCGCGTCCACGCAGGTCGTGGACGTGCTCCGCGACCCGATCGAGTCGCTCACCAGCTCCCCCGCCGCCGGTGTCGCGTTCGTCACCGGTATCCTCGGCGCCCTCTGGTCCGCCTCGGGATACGTCGGGGCCTTCGGCCGTGCGATGAACCGCGTCTACGAGATCGACGAGGGGCGTCCCTTCTGGAAGCTCCGTCCGACGATGCTCGGCGTCACCGTGGCGACGGTCGTCCTGATCGTCGTCGCCGCCCTGATCCTGGTGCTCAGCGGACCGGTCGCCGAAGCCGTCGGTGACGTGGTCGGGCTCGGCCCCGCCGCCCTCACGGTGTGGAACATCGCGAAGTGGCCCGTGCTCCTCGTGATCGCGATCGTGATCGTCGCGATCCTCTACTACTGGGCGCCGAACATCCGCCAGCCGAAGTTCCGCTGGATCGGCGCGGGCTCGATCATCGCCCTGCTGATCTGGCTCATCGCCTCGGTCGGCTTCGGCTTCTACGTCGCCAACTTCTCGAACTACGACCGGACCTACGGCTCGCTCGGCGCGGTCATCGTGTTCCTCCTCTGGATCTGGATCACGAACATCGCGCTCCTGTTCGGCGCCGAGTTCGACGCCGAGCTCGAGCGGGGCCGCGAGCTCCAGGCGGGCATCGAGGCGGAGGAGACCATCCAGCTCCCGCCGCGCGACACCGCCGCGAGCGACAAGAAGGCCGCCGTGCACGAGCAGGACCTGCGCGACGGCCGCTGGCTGCGCCTGGCGTCCGAGAACAAGAAGGGCTCGGACCAGGACAAGGCCGCGGAGGACGGCTCGGCCGGCTGAGCCGCCGGATCAGGACTCGGCGGTCCAGAGCGCTCGGACGTCGACCGTGCCGCTCCACTCGCCGCTGTCGCTGAGCACCGTGTTCGGGGCGCAGGCGTCGCCGTGCACCAGGACCGGATCCTCGAGGGCGGGGACGGCGCCACCGCGCACGGAGCGGTGGAACCAGGAGTCGTGGGCGAGCTCCTCCGGCAGCTCCCGCACCGGAACGTCGTGCAGCGCTCGCAGGTTCCGCGCGACGGCGCGCACCGCGGTCTCCGGACGGGCGATCCACTGCGGATCGACGGCGCTGCGGCCCTCGAGCGCCTCCGTGAGCAGCCACTGACCGCCGTCCTCCTCCCCCGCGTCGAGCACCCGCGGCACCGGATGCCGGCCCTGCAGCCAGCGCAGCCGCGCCGTCTCGCGCCTCAGGTCGATGCCGCTGCCCGCCGGGTTCCACGTGAGAGAGCCCGATGCCACGCGGAACGTCAGACCGTCGGCCTGATTCCGCCACGCCAGCTCCGGTGACGGACCGCCGATGCGGCGTACGACCGCCGGGACGACGACGCCGTCGAGCGAGTACTGCCTCGAGAGGTCGGGTCCGGTCATCCGGCCAGCCTCGGCACCGCCCGCTCACCGATGGTCGAGTCACCTGCTGCGGTGTGGTCAGACCACATGCTACGGTGTGGTCTGACCACAGAGGGAGGCGGCGATGAGCGACACGGAGCGCGCCTGGGAGGCCGTCCTCGCGCATGTCGAGGGCCTGCTCCTCACCGGCGCCCTGGGCCCCGGCGACCGTCTCCCCGCAGAGCGCGCACTCGCCCTCGAGCTCGGCGTCGGCCGCTCCTCCGTCCGCGAGGCCGTCCGCGTCCTCGAGGTGATGGGGCTCGTGCGCACCCGAGCCGGTTCCGGCCCCGCGGCCGGCGCCGTCATCGTCGCCCGGCCGACGGGAGGCATGAGCGCCCTCCTGCGACTGCAGGTCGCCGCGAGCGGATTCGCCGTGGAGGACGTCGTCCGCACCCGCCTGGTCCTGGAGACGGCCGTGGTCGACGACCTGGCGCGCACCGCGTCGATCCCCCTGGGCGAGAGCCGCGAGCTCCTGGACGCGATGGACGCGGACGCGATCGATCACGACGCCTTCCTGGCGCTCGACCAGCAGTTCCACCTCTCCCTCGCCGAGGCGTCCGGCAACGCCGTCATCGCCGCCATGACGGCAGGGCTGCGCGACGCCGTCGAGAGCTACGTGCTCGCTGCCGCTCGGACCCTGCCCGACTGGCCGCGCACCCGCGACCGCCTGCGGAGCGAGCACCGAGCCCTGGTCGCCGCGATCGCGGCCGCCGACCCCGACCGCGCCCGCGCGCTCGTCGAGGCCCACATCTCCGGCTACTACGCCGAGACCCACCTGACACCCAGCGAAGCGGAGAAGGACTGACCATGGTCGACCGACGAATCCCGAAGGTGCGCGATCTCGCGCCCCTCATGCAGTTCAAGAAGCCCGAGCTCGACCTCAAGAAGGCCCGGCTCGACAAGGCGCTGACGATCCACGATCTGCAGCGCATCGCGAAGCGGCGCACACCCAAGGCCGCGTTCGACTACACGGAGGGCGCCGCCGAAGCCGAGATCTCGCTCGGCCGCGCTCGCCAGGCGTTCGAGGACATCGAGTTCCACCCGGCGATCCTCCGCGACGTGTCGGAGGTCAGCACCGGCTGGGACGTCCTCGGCGCTCCGGTCTCGCTCCCCTTCGGCATCGCGCCGACGGGCTTCACCCGCATGATGCAGACCGAGGGCGAGATCGCCGGCGCGCGCAACGCGGCCAAGTGGGGCATCCCCTTCTCCCTCTCCACGATGGGCACCACCGCCATCGAGGACGTGAAGGCCGCCAACCCCGACGGACGCAACTGGTTCCAGCTCTACATGTGGAAGGACCGCGACCGGTCGATGGCGCTGGTCGACCGGGCCGCCGCGTCCGGCTTCGACACCCTCCTCGTGACGGTCGACGTCCCGGTGGCCGGCGCCCGCCTCCGTGACAAGCGCAACGGCTTCTCGATCCCGCCGCAGCTCACGCTGGGCACCGTCGTGAACGCGATGCCGCGCCCGTGGTGGTGGGTCGACTTCCTCACCACCGAGCCGCTGTCGTTCGCGTCGCTGGACCGCTGGTCGGGCACCGTCGGCGAGCTGCTCGACACCATGTTCGACCCGACCGTGGGCTTCGAGGACCTGGCGTGGATCCGCGACCAGTGGCCGGGGAAGATCGTCGTCAAGGGCATCCAGACCGTCGACGACGCCCGCCGCGTCGCCGAGCTCGGCGTGGACGGCATCGTGCTCTCGAACCACGGCGGCCGCCAGCTCGACCGCGCGCCCATCCCCTTCCACCTCCTCCCCGAGGTGGTCCGCGAGGTCGGCACCGGCAGCACGTCCGGCATGGAGGTCCACCTCGACACCGGCATCATGTCCGGCGCCGACATCGTCGCGTCGGTCGCGCTCGGCGCCCGCTTCACGCTCGTCGGCCGCGCCTACCTGTACGGCCTCATGGCCGGCGGCGAGGCGGGCGTGAACCGCATGATCGAGATCCTCTCCGAGCAGATCACCCGCACCATGCGGCTGCTGGGCGTCAACTCCCTCGAGGAGCTGAACCCGTCGCACGTCACGCAGCTCCAGCGCCTGGCGCCGCGCAGCGTGTCGCCGCAGTTCGTGCTGGCGGACTAGCGACCCGCGCGACCTGCGCGCCGCGCGTCAGCGGGCGCGCAGGTAGCGCAGCAGGAGGGTGTCTCCGGAGGCGAGGACGTGCGCGAGGCGCTGCGTCCTCGCCTCCAGTGCGTCCCCGCGGGCGATGCGCCCGGCGTCGCCCGACTCCAGCGTCGGGCTGATCGTCAGATCGAGCTCGTCGACCACGTCGTGGGCGAGGAGGGTGCCGAGCAGCGCCGGCCCGCCCTCGCAGTGGATGCGGCCCAGTCCGCGCTCGGCGAGGGCGTCCCTCATCCGCGCGGCGTCCAGCGCCTCCTCCCCGCAGACGAGCACATCGGCCACCTCGCCGAGCTCCGAGCGCTTGCGCGACGGGGACGACCCCGTGGTGACGACGACCGGGCGCACGGGCGCCTCGGTGAAGATCCGCGACGCCGGATCGAGCTCGAGCGAGCCCGAGACGATCGCGAACACCGGATGCGGCTCCCGGCCCTGGGCGGATCGCGCGCGCGCCGACGCCTCCCCCAGCACCATCGGCCCGTAGCCCTCGGTGCGCACCGTGCCGGCCGCGACGAGCACCACGTCGGCGAGTCGGCGCAGCAGATCGAAGACCCGCTCGTCCGCCTCGCCGCCGAGCGCGCCCGAAAGCCCCTCGCGGGTCACCGCCCCGTCGATGCTCGAGACGAAGTTGACCCGCAGCCACTCGTCGGCCGAGTCCTCGGAGTAGAGCGCGAGGAGCGCGTCGTCGTCCAGCGCGCGCAGCGGCGACGGGAGCAGTCGATCGATCGCCGCGCTCATGCGACGGGCTCGATGTTGTGGCGGAGGAAGGCGGGCGCCCGCCAGCCGAGCACCGCCTCGGTGAGCCGCACCGCGTCCACCGCCTGCCGCACGTCGTGCATCCGCACGATCCTCGCTCCGTTCAGGATGCAGATCACGGCGGCGGCCAGCGAGCCCTCCAGCCGCTCCCCCTGCGGGCGGTCGAGCGTCTCGCCGATGAAGTCCTTGTTCGAGACCGCCGCGAGCACAGGAAGGCCCAGGGCCGCCACCTCGCCGAGCCGGCGCGTGAGCTCGAGCGTGTGCAGGGTGTTCTTGTTGAGGTCGTGGCCCGGGTCGACGATGATCCGCTCGCGCGGGATCCCGCCCGCGAGTGCCCGCTCCACCCGCTCGCGCACGTGCTCGATCACCGAGGCGACGACGTCGTCGTACTCGGGTCGAAGGGGCTCGCTCCGCGGCTCGCCCAGGCTGTGGGTGATCACGAGCTGGGCGCTCGAGGATGCCACCGTCTCGAGCATCGCCGGATCGTGCAGTCCGCTCGTGTCGTTGACGACGGAGGCGCCCTCGGCGATGCTCAGCCGCGCCACCTCGGCACGGGTGGTGTCGACCGACACGACCACGTCGCTCCGCTCGTGGATCCCGGCCACGACCGGGACCACCCGGTCGATCTCCTCCTGCAGCGACACGGCGGGTCCGCGCCCGAAGGGCACCCCGCCGATGTCGACCCAGTCGGCGCCCTGCTCGGCCGCGCGCACCGAGGCGGCGACCGCTCTGTCGAGCGCGAAGGTCGAGCCCTTGTCGTAGAAGGAGTCGGGGGTGCGGTTCACGACCGCCATCACGGCGACCTGCCGCTCGAAGTCGAACTCACGTCCGCCGATGGTGCGGGTCATGCTCCAGCCGTCCCTCTCGGTCCGTGCGCCGGTCGATCGCCGGTGCGGCCGCCGCCCACCCTAGACGTTGCGGCTCGGAGAGGCCTGCGGTCCGGGCGGCACAAGGGGCGCCTCGTCCGAGAGCTCCAGCAGGCGCTGGAAGAGGATGTGGTCCTGCCACTCCCCCGCGATGCGCAGGTACCGCCGGGCGACGCCGATGCGCTCGAAGCCGTTGCGCTCGAGCACGGTCTGCGAGCCGACGTTGTGCAGCAGAGTCCCCGCCTGCACCCGGTGCAGATTCAGCTCGTCGCGGGCGAGGCGGACGGCCTCTCCGACGGCGCGGGTCATCAGCCCGCGCCCCTCCAGATCGGCGTCGAGCCAGTAGCCCATCTCGGCGCTCTCGAAGGCGCCCCGGAGGATGTTCGAGAGCGTGATCCGGCCGACGATCGCGTCGCCCTGTGCGAGGACCAGGGGCAGGACGCTCCCGGAGCGGTGCGCGAAGAGGGAGTCGGCGATCGCGTCGGTCTGTCCGCCCGCCTCGAAGAAGCGCGTCGACCGCAGCGGCTCCCAGGGCGCGAGGTGCCGGCGGTTGCGGCGGTACGCGGCCGAGAGGGCGGGGCCGTCCTCGCGGGCGACGAGACGGAGGATCGTGCTCTCGTCGAGACGGATCGCAGCAGGCACGTCCCCGAGGGTAGCCCGGGTGCCGGGTGCGCAGGACCTCGCCGGACGGGTCCCGAACGGGTTCGACCGAGGGGCGGCGCTCCGGCGGCACGGAGTCGCCCTTAAACAGCGGAACCCCGGCCGAGGGCCGGGGTTCCAGGTGGTGGGCGATACTGGGATCGAACCAGTGACCTCTTCCGTGTCAGGGAAGCGCGCTACCGCTGCGCCAATCGCCCGTTGCTCCGCGAGGAGCGCCTCGTTCGTCGGAACGATCGAGGTGGATACGGGATTCGAACCCGTGTATACGGCTTTGCAGGCCGCTGCCTCGCCTCTCGGCCAATCCACCGTGTATTGGGTTCGGTGTCGGCGGCCCGCGAGGCGAGCCGACCGGGTGGAGAGAGCCCGGAGGCCCTCTCAGAAACATCGGCCCGGAGGCCGATATTCGAGCGGATGACGAGATTCGAACTCGCGACCCTCACCTTGGCAAGGTGATGCGCTACCGCTGCGCCACATCCGCATGTAGGTCGTATTCAGTTGCTTACCGTACTGCTTGTCTTCATACTGCCTTGTCGGTCGCACATCTTGCCGGATGTGCTCCCCTGCCTCCCCGGCGCTTTCGCTGCCCGGCTCGACCTAGAAGACTTTATAGGACGGCTGCGCGAGAAACCAAATCGAGCGGACGCGAATCCGGTGCGGATCGGCTGCTCGCCCGTCTTTCCGCCGGAAACCGGCCCGTCACATCCCGTTCACCCGGGCGTGGCGCGCCGTGCGCGTGCGTCGGACGCCCGAGGATCCGCTAACATCGTCTCTCGGGTCGTCCACAAGACGCCCCTCTGGGCGATTGGCGCAGTTGGTAGCGCGCTTCCTTCACACGGAAGAGGTCATCGGTTCGAGTCCGGTATCGCCCACCCTCACCCCCGGCCCGTGCTCAGCACGTTTCCCGGGGGTTCTCTCGTGGCCCTCCCCGGTGCGCCCGAACCTGCAGACGAGGTGCCTCCCGCCGTGATGGGCCGTTCCCACGCCGTGTCCGGCGCCCTCGCCTGGTCGGTCGCGACGACCGTCCCGGCCCTCGCCGGTCCCCTCGGAGTCGCCGACCTGCCGCTCGACATCCGCCTCGTGGGCCTCGGCGTCGCCGCGGGCTGGGCGCTCGCCCCCGACGCCGACCACGCGCGGGCGACCATCTCCCGTTCCGCGCCAGGGGCCTCCCTCCTCACCGCGACCGCCGGCCGCATCAGCGGCGGCCACCGCCACGGCATGCACTCCTTGCTGGCGATCGCGGTCGTCTGGTACCTCGTCCCGGTGCTCACCGCGATCCGCTTCCCGCTGCCGCCGCTGGGCACGGTCTCCCTCGCCGCGGTGCTGACGCTCCCCGCCCTGGCCTTCGCGGCGAAGGCGACCGCGATCGCGCGCTCCTGGCCGCTCGCGTGGGCGGCGGCCGCGGTGGTCACCGGGCTGCTCGTCGGCCTCGCCGACGGCAGCTGGGCGTGGCTGCGGGTCGCGGCGACGCTCGGCTACCTGGTGCACATCGCCGGCGACGCCCTCACCACCGGGGGCATCAACTGGCTCTGGCCGCTGCGGATCCGCGCCCCCCGCCTCGTCCGCCGCACGCCGGTGATCCGCCGGCTCTGGACCTCCGGCGGGTACGCGGCTCTGCCGGTGCTCGGCTCGGCCGGCTCCTGGCGCGAGACGATCCTCTACTGGCTGATGTCGACCGCGACCCTCGTGCTCACCGCCGCTCTCCTGGCGGGCGGGCTGCTGCCCGCCTGACGCCTCAGAAGACCTTGCCGGGGTTCATGATCCCGAGCGGATCGAACACCGCCTTGATGCCGCGCTGGAGGGCGGTGGAGTCCTCGCCCAGCTCCTCCTCGAGCCAGCGCCGCTTGAGCAGGCCGACGCCGTGCTCCCCCGTCAGGGTCCCGCCGAGCGCCACGGCCGTGCGGAACAGCTCGGCGGCCGCCGCCCAGACGTCCTCGCCGACGACCTGCGCCCCGGGCGGCAGCACGAAGTTCGGATGCAGGTTGCCGTCGCCCGCGTGGGCGACCGTCGGGATCCGCAGACCGGTCCGCTCCTCGATGCCCCGGATCGCGGCGAACATCGCCGGCAGCGCCGAGCGCGGGACGCAGACGTCCTCGATCAGCACCTCCCCCTCGGCCTCGAGCGCCGGGTGGAAGGCGCGCCGCACCGCGAGAAGCGCCTCGCCCGCGACCGGGTCCTCGGTGGCTTCGGCGTCTCCTCCGGCTCCCGCGATGATCGCGAGGACGCGCTCCGCCTCGTCCCGCGCTCCCCCGCCGTCGGTCTGCACGAGCAGGTACGCGGCGCCCCGGTCCATCGGCACGCCCGTGTACCGGCCGATGGCGGCGAGCGCCGCCTCGTCCATCAGCTCCATCACCGCGGGCCGGAGCCGCGCGGCGGTCACGGCGGCGGAGGCGGCGGCCGCCGCCACCACGCTGGGGAACCAGGCGGCGACGGTGACGACCGGCCCCTGCGGAATCGGCCGCAGGCGCACGGTCGCCTCGACGATCACGCCGAGCGTGCCCTCCGACCCCGTGAGCAGCGCCGTCAGGTCGTAGCCGGTGACGCCCTTGACGCTGCGCCGGCCGGTCCGCACGAGGCGGCCGGCGGGGAGCACCACCGCGAGTCCGAGCACCGCCTCGCGGGTCACCCCGTACTTCGCGCAGAGCAGGCCTCCGGCGTTCGTGGCGATGTTGCCCCCGATGCTCGAGATCGCCTTGCTGGCGGGATCCGGCGAGAAGATCAGCCCGTCCGCGGCGACGGCGTCCGAGAGCGCCTGGTTGATCACGCCGGGCTCCACCACCGCGAGCTCGTCCTCGAGCGAGATCTCGAGGATCCGGTCCATCCGGGCGGTCGAGAGCACGATCGCTCCGGCGGTCGCGACCGCGCCGGCGGCGAGACCCGTCCCCGCACCGCGGGGGACGACCGGCACGCGGTGCTCGGTGGCGATCCGCAGCACGGCCTGGACGTCGGCGATCGAGCGCGCCTGCACCAGCGCGAGCGCCCGCTCCCCCGTCACGAAGCCGGACTTGTCGGTGTGCACCGCCTCGAACTCCGGGCCGGAGACGACGATCGTCTCGTGGACGGCGGCGTCCAGTGCCCGCAGGACGGCGGTGCTGCTCATGGTCCACTCCGTGCGCTCGTGGTCGGTCCCTCGATCCTTCCACGCGGGCACGGCAGGATGGAGGGATGGACCGGAGCCCGCGATGACCGCCCCGACGAGCGCGGGCCTCCTGCTGCACCGCGGCACCGCGGACGGACTCGAGGTGTTCCTCGGGCGCATGGGCGGACCGTTCTGGAGACGGCGGCCCCGCGCCTGGTCGATCCCCAAGGGGCAGCACACCGTCGAGGAGGCGCCGCTGGACGCCGCCAAGCGCGAGTTCGAGGAGGAGATCGGGGCTCCCCCGCCCGACACCGACTACCGGCTCCTCGGGGCGTACCGGCAGGGGTCGGGCAAGATCGTCACCGTCTTCGACGGCCCGGGCGACGACTCCGTCCGCTTCGTCGCGAGCAACACGTTCACCCTGGAGTGGCCGCGGGGCTCGGGCCGGATGCGCGAGTACCCCGAGATCGAGACAGCGCGCTGGATGCCCCTCGAGCAGGCCAGGGTCGAGCTCGTCGCAGGCCAGGTGCCGGCGCTCGACGCGCTCGTGGCGCTGGTGTCCGGCGAGCGGGCCTCCGACTCCTAGAAGAGCTCTCCGTCGGCTGTCACGAGCGGCACCGAGACGTCGTCGTCGGAGTAGACCGGCGACGGACCCTGGAGGTGCCCGGCTCGGCCGCGGAGGTCGGACACGAGCGCGTCGTCGACGATCTCGTCCGCCCGCGTGTCCTCCTCGGTCACGAGCATCTGGCTCGCCGGTCCGAGCAGCAGGCGGACGGGGCGGACCGAGTCGTCGTGGAGGGTCGGCAGTTCGATGGTGTCGGCGGTGGAGGTGACCGCGAGCATGCGCGCGTACTCGATCACGGCGTCCGCGATCTCGTCCCCCGTGACGATGCTGTCCTCCGCGTAGTGGATGCGTCTCACGGTGTCTCCCTCTGCGGCGGGGAACCGTGTCCCTGCCCGCGCTCCCAGGGTGGCACGCGCTCCGGCGGGCGCCGCCTGCACGACGGATGTCCGGAGGGGGCTTCCCACGGGGCGGCACGTCGTGCAGGCGCGGGACTCAGGTGTAGAGCGACAGGGGCTGCACCTCGCCCGTGAGGAACGCCGCTCCGACCTCGAGCTTCTTGTAGTCGACCGGATCGTGCAGCGAGTGGGTGCGGACGTTCCGCCAGTACAGGTCCAGGCCCACCGAGCTCTTGGCGGAGCTCGAGCCGGTCGCCTCGTAGACGCGGGAGGCGGCGTCCAGGGCGAGGTCGTTCGTCACGACTTTCACCTTGGCGATCTCGATCGCGAGCGCCGCGCGGGAGGCGGCCGTCACCGCGTCGCCCTTCGCGATCTCGGCGTCGTGCAGCACGGCGACCCGGTCGGCGAGCGCCTCGGCGGCCGCCGTGTGCGCGACCAGCTCGCCGTAGAGGCGCCGCACGAAGGGGTCTTCGGAGTAGCGGTCGACCCCGCTGAGGAACCAGGCGTTCGGACGGGCGACCGTGATCTCGCGGGCGCGAGCGAGCACCCCCTCCGCGATCCCGAGGTAGAGGTTGCCGAAGCCGAGCTGGATGCTCGGAGTGATCAGCGTCGCGAACGGCTCGTCGGTGAGCGGTCCGAGCAGGTCCTCCGGCTCGACGCGCACCGAGGTGAAGCGCACCGAGCCCGAAGCGCTCTGCCTCTGACCGAGGTAGTCCCAGTCGCCCAGCGGCTCGACGCCGTCGCGATCGCGCTCGATGACGAACGCGATCGCGGTGCCCGCGTCGGGTCCCTCCGCGACGCCCGCGTTGACCAGGGCCACGTCGCCCGCCGAGACGCCCGTCGAGAAGCGCTTCAGCCCGTCGAGCCGGTAGCCGTCGCCGTCGGGCGTCAGCCGCAGATCGGGGTCCACGGGATTCACGGAGTCGCCCCACAGGTGCCGCCCGTCGATGGTGGCGCGGTAGAAACGCTCGCGCTGCTCCGCCGGCGCCGTGAAGGCGATGTTCGCCGAGTTCACGAAGTGGTACAGCAGCAGCTGCGCGAGGGACGCGTCGGCGCGGGCGAGGATCCGCACGACGCGGAACGCGGTGGACCAGTGGGCGCCGCCTCCCCCGAGCTCCGAGGGGTCGAGCAGATTCACGAGGCCCGACTCGCGCAGCGGCGCGAGCTCGACGGTCGGGTCCTGTCCCGCGCGGTCGCGCTCGAGCACGTCGGCGGCGAGGACGCGCCCCACCTGCTCGGCGATCGCGCTCCAGTGCGCCGTCTCCTGGGCGGAGGCGGTGCCGATCCAGTGCGTGCGCGGGCGGGCGAGGGTGCTGTCGAGCGTCATCGTGCGGACTCCTGATCGGGGACGGGGGCGGCGGCGGGCTCCGGCGGCAGGACCGCCAGGACCTCGGGGGGCAGGCCGTCGGCGGCGGACGGACCGCCGGCGTAGGCGCCGCGGTACGCCGCGGCGGGGTGGCTGTCGGCGACCCGAGCGCTGCCGGGCCCCTGCAGGTACTCGCGGAGGGTCGATCCCTCGTACTCGTCCCAGACGCGGCCTCGGCGGCGCAGCTCCGGGACCGCCAGGTCGACGAAGTCCTCGAAGGTCCCGGGCGTGACCACGTAGGCGAGGTTGAAGCCGTCGAGGCCGCCGACGTCGACCCAGCGCTCGAGCTCGTCCGCGACGGTGCTCGGACTGCCGACGATCACGGGGCCGATGCCTCCGATCGCGAGGAAGTCGGCCACGTCGTCCGGTGTCCACTCGCGGGTGGGATCCGCCTTCGTGAAGATCGAGAGCGCGCTGCGCACCGCCTCGGTGTCGACGTAGCGCAGCGCCTCCTCCGGGTCGTAGAGCGAGAGGTCGAGGCCCGACCAGCCGCCGTAGAAGGTCAGCGCCCCCTCGCGGCTGGCGTAGCCCAGGTACTCCTCGTGCTTGGCGCGCGCGGCCTCGTCGGTCTCGGCCACGATGACGGTGGCGAGCACGAGGATCCTGATCGCGTCCCGGTCGCGGCCCGCCGCCTCGGTGCGGTCGCGGATGTCGTCCGTCGTCCGCCTCGTCAGCTCGGGGGTGACCCCGTTGATGAAGACCGCCTCACCGTGGCGTGCGGCGAAGTCGCGGCCGCGCGGCGACGCTCCGGCTTGGAACACGACCGGGGTGCGCTGGGGCGAGGGCTCGGCCAGGTGGATGCCGGGGACGCGGTAGAAGCGGCCCTCGTGCGCCACCGGGTGCACCTTGCGCGGATCGGTGAAGACCCCGCGCTCGCGGTCGCGCAGCACGGCGCCCTCCTCCCACGAGCCCTCCCAGAGCTTGTACGAGACGTCGAGGAACTCCTCCGCCAGCTCGTAGCGGTCGTCGTGCGGCATCTGGGACTCGAGACCGAGGTTCGTCGCGGCGCTCTCGAGGTAAGAGGTGACGACGTTCCAGCCGATCCGCCCCTTCGTCAGGTGGTCCAGGCTCGAGAGCCGGCGGGCGAGGGCGTAGGGCTGCTCGTAGGTGGGGGCGATCGTCACGCCGAAGCCGAGGTGCTCGGTGACCGCCGCCATCGCCGGGATCTGCAGGACGGGATCGCCGACCGGGATCTGCGCCGAGTCGATCAGGGCGGGGCCGGCGGAGTCGCGGTACACGTCGTAGACGCCCAGCACGTCGGCGAGGAACAGGGCGTCGAAGGTGCCGCGCTCGAGCGTGCGGGCGAGGGACGTCCAGTACTCGAGGTCGGTGTACCGGTGCGCCTGGCTGTCGGGGTGGCGCCACAGCCCGGGCGCCTGGTGCCCGACGCACGTCATGTCGAAGGCGTTGAGCACGATGCGGCGCGGGCGTCCGCTCGAGGGGTCGTGTGCGAGCGGTGCGTCGTCGCTCGGGGTGTCCTGGGGCAGCGGGACGTCCTGGGGCATGGCGGGATCCTCTTCGTCGCGGGCGGCGCGGCAGCGCCTCGGCGGGCTCGACCGTAGCCCCGGCCGACGACGCACTCGGCCGCGCGGCGCAACCTTTCGTCACACGCGGGGTGTGTGACGAATCGTGAAGCGGCGGCGCGACGCGGGGCCCCGCCGTCCACCACGATCGGTGCCGACTCCCCACGACGACCCGGCCCCGGCCCGACGATCAGGACAGACCATGCGATCCACCCTCACCGCCTCCGTGGCGCTCCTCGGAGCCGCCGCGCTCGTCCTCTCGGGCTGCAGCCTCAAGACCGGGGCCGCCGCCGACGACTCGGCCGCCGACGCCGCTCCGGCCGCGGCGAGCGCAGCCGTCGACGTGCCGAGCCTCGAGGGGAAGACCATCGGCGTCGCGGCGAAGGACATCGTGCACGACTTCAGCCGCATCGTGTACGAGAGCGTCCAGGACCGGATCGAGGCCCTCGGCGGCGAGGTCGTCGCCACCCAGGCCGAGGCCAAGGACGACAAGCACGTCAGCGACATCGAGAACCTCGTCGCGCAGGAGCCCGACGCCATCATCGTGATCCTCGGCGACGCGACCACCCTCGCTCCGGCGCTGCAGGAGGTCGACGACGCGGGCATCCCCCTGTTCACGATCGACAACGTCTCGCCGCTCTCGGTCAACAACGCGACGAGCGACAACTGGCAGATCGGATCGACGCTCGCCCGCACCATCGCCGAGGACATCGGCGGCCAGGGGCGGATCCTCGTCTTCAACGGCTTCCCCGGAGTGGCGCCCTGCCGCATCCGCTACAACGAGCTGGCTCTCGTGCTCGAGGACTACCCCGGCATCACGCTCATCCAGCCCGAGCTCCAGGACAAGTACGAGGGCACGATCGAGGACGCGAAGCAGCAGATCACCGACGCCCTCTCCCGCTACCCCGAGGGCGAGATCTCGGCGATCTGGTCGTGCTGGGACACCCCGCAGATCGGCGCAGCGCAGGCGGTGGACGCCGCGGGCCGTGACGAGATCAAGATCTACGGAGTCGACGCCGACCAGGGCGCGCTGGACCTGATCCTGGACCCCGCGTCCTCCTACACCGCCACGGTCGCCCAGCAGACAGAGGCCATCGGCAGCGGCTCGGCCGAGAACGTCGCCCGGTTCCTGGGCGGCGAGGAGGACAGCGTCCCCACCACCAGCTACTTCGCCCCGGTCCTGATCACGAAGGAGAACGCGGCGGCGACGATCCAGGAGCTCGGTCTCGGTGGCTGAGCCGCTCCCGTCCGGACCGGCACTGTCGATGCGCGGCATCGGCAAGGCGTTCGCGGGCGTGCCCGTCCTCCGCGACGTCGGGCTGGAGCTCGCGGCGGGCGAGATCGTGGCGCTCGTCGGCGAGAACGGCGCGGGCAAGAGCACCCTGATCAAGATCCTGACCGGCCTCCACTCGTCCGACGCCGGATCCATCGCGATCGACGGCGCGCCCGTCGCGATCGCGAGCCCACGCGACGCCGAGCGAGCCGGTGTGCAGGTCGTGCATCAGGACCGCCACGTCGCGGGCCGTCTGAGCGTCGCCGAGCAGCTCTTCCTCGGCCGCTCCGAAGGGCGCCGGGGCCTGGTCTCTCCGCGCGCCCTGCGCCGGCGGGCCGAGCGCGAGCTGCTCGAGCGCGTCGGACTCGCCCTCCGCGGCGACACGCTGGTCGACGACCTGACCGTCGCCGAGCAGCAGCTCGTCCAGGTGGCGCGGGCCCTCTCCAGCGGCCCCCGGGTGCTGGTCCTCGACGAGCCGACGGCGCCGCTGGCCTCGGAGGAGGTCGAGATGCTCTTCTCGGCGCTGCGCCGTCTGGCCGCTCGCGGCACGGCGGTCGTCTACATCTCGCACTACCTGCAGGAGGTGCGCCGCATCGCCTCCCGGGTCGTCGTCCTCCGCAACGGCGCGAACGCGGGCGAGGTCCTCCTGCACGGGGCGCCCGGCGAGCTGGACGACGTCGTGCGGCTGATGATCGGCCGCGACGTCGAGGAGTTCGCCGAGGGCCCCGGGCGCGTCCCCGCCCCGGACGCCGACGCCCTCCTCGAGCTCGACGCGCTCTCGGCGCCCGGGCTCGACCCGCTCTCGCTGGCCGTCCGCCCCGGCGAGGTGGTCGGGGTGACGGGACTCGTCGGCTCCGGGGTCGAGCTCCTCGCCGATGCCGTCGCCGGAGTCGTGCCGCACGGCGGCCGGGTTCTCGTCGGCGGCCGCCGCGTCGCCTCCGCCCGCGCCTTCGTGGCGGCCGGCGGTGCGTACGTGCCGAGCGACCGCCGTCGCGACGGGGTACTCGTCCGTCACACCGTCGCCGAGAACCTCTCCCTCGCCGCGCTGGGCGCCGTCTCGCGCCTGGGCTTCGTCTCGGACCGCCCCCGGGAGCGGGCGCTCGCCGCGGAGTGGATCCGGACCCTCGACATCCGTCCCGCCGACCCGGACGCCGTCGTCGGCACCCTGTCGGGCGGCAACCAGCAGAAGATCGCACTGGGCAAGTGGCTCGCCGCCGGCTCCCGCGTCTTCGTGCTCGACTCCCCCACCGCCGGCGTCGACATCGGCGCGCGCACGGCCCTCTACCGGCGGATCGAGGCGCTGGTCGACTCCGGCGCCGCCGTCCTGCTGATCAGCCTCGACCTCGAGGAGCTCGTCGGGCTCTCGGATCGCGTCGTGGTGCTGCACCGCGGAGCCGTCCGCGCCGAGCTCCCGCGCCGCGCCGCGACCGGCGACCGCATCCTCGCCCTCGCCTCCGGCGCCGACGACGCGCCCGTCCCCCAGGAGTCCCGATGACCGCCCTCGCCGCATCCCGCGCCCCCGTGGGCACCGCGCCCCGTCGGCGCGGCCTCGGCGCCCTCGCCGTGATCGGCTACCTCGTCGTCGCCGCCGAGATCCTCCTCTTCTCCCTCGCCTCGCCGTCCTTCGCGACGCCGGGCAACGCCGCGACGATCCTCCTGCAGGCGGCCGTGCCCGCCATCGCGGGCTTCGGTCTCGCGATCGTCGTCATCACCGGGGGCGACAACGTCGTCACCGGCGGCATCGACCTCTCCTCCGGCCCGGTCGTCGGGCTCTCCGGGGTCGTCGCCGCCGTCGCCGTGCAGTCGGGCTGGCCCGCGCCGGCGGCGATCGGGCTGGCGCTCGCGGTGAGCACCGGCTTCGGCGCCGTCAACGGCACGGCCGTTGTGCTCGGCCTCCGTCCCCTGCTCGCCACGCTCGCGACCTCCGGGATCGTCACGAGCACCGTCTTCCTCGCCACGGACAACGTCAAGGTGCCGCTCGAGGATCCGCTCTTCGTGTGGCTGCGCTCCGGAGCCGTCCTCGGAGTGCCCGCTCCCGTGCTCGTTCTCGGCGTCACGGCACTGCTCGCAGGCGTCGTGGTGGGACGCACGCCGTGGGGGATCCGCAGCTACGCCGTCGGGCAGAACCGCACGGCCGCAGCCGTCGCGGGCGTCCCCGTCTGGCGGTACGTCGGCGGCAGCTACGTGATCGCGGGACTCCTGGCGGGAGTCGCCGGCATCCTGCTCGCCGCACGCCTCGCCGCCGCGGTACCCGGGATCGGCGCGCAGATCCTGCTCGACATCATCCTCACCGCCTTCCTCTCCGTCGTCTTCTCCCGTCGCCTCGTCGTGACGATCGGGGGCACGCTGCTCGCGGCGGTCTTCGTCGCCGCACTGGGCAACGGCTTCACCCTCCTCGGGGTCGGCAGCCAGTGGGTCGGCGCCATCAAGGGGATCCTGATCCTTCTGGTCCTCGGCCTCGCGGCCGTCCGAGAGCGAGGCGCCCGCCGATGAGCACGATCACCGAGACCCCTGCCGCCGCACCCGCCGACCTCGCTCCGGCGGTCCTGTCCGAGCGGCGGCGCGCCCTCGCGGTGCGCCTGCTCGCTCCGGGGACGGTCGCCCTGATCCTGCTGGTGTTCGGCACGCTCGCCCCCGGCTACTTCGCCGCCGGGAACCTGCTGAACGTGCTCAGCGCCGGCGCGATCCTCCTCATCGCCGCCACCGCCATGACCGTCGTCGTCCGCACCGGCGGCATCGACCTCTCCATCGGAGTCGCGATCGACCTCGCGGCGCTCGGCGCCTCCGGGCTCATCGCCGACGGCTACGTGGGCTGGTTCGCCGTCTCGATCGGCCTGGCCTTCGGAGCGCTCGCCGGACTCGTCAACGCGGTCCTGATCGTCGTCCTGCGCATCCGCGCCTTCCTCGCGACGCTGAGCGTCTGGTTCATCGGCACGAGCGTCGAGCAGCTGCTGACGGGCGGCGGCGCCCCGGTCTACCTCCGGCGGACGGGAACGCCCGACGACTTCGCGGCGATCGGCAACGCGACGCTCGCCGGGGTGCCGGTGCCCGTCGTCACCGCCGCTCTGCTGGGAGTCGTGGTCTGGCTGCTGCTGGACCGCACCCGCTGGGGACGCGTTCTGACCGCGACCGGCGAGCAGCCCACGGCGACGCGCATCGCCGGCCGCCGCACCTCGCTGGTGCTCGCCTCGGCGTACGTCGTGGCGGCCCTCATCGCCGCGGTCGGCGGGATCGTCCTCGCATCCCGCAGCTACGGCTTCTCCCCCGCGGGCGGACAGCCCTACGTGCTCGACGCCATCGGCGCCGTCTTCATCGGCGCCACACTCAGCCGGCTCGGCCGCCCCACGGTCCTCGGCACCGCGGTGGGCGTGCTGATCTTCGGCCTCCTCAACAACGGCATGGTGCTGATCGGTCTGTCCTTCTACTGGCAGGGCCTCCTGCGCGGGGTCGTCCTGCTCGCGCTGCTGCTGGCCACGGCGGCCCTGCGGCGCGAGAGCATCGCTCCTGCGCTGCGCTCGCTCTCCGGCGGGGGTCTGCTCGGTCGGCGACGGGCGCGTCAGTCCGCGGTGGAGTAGACGCGCAGCGCGAGGCGCACGATCCGCACCGACGCCTCCTCGTAGCCGTCCCGCCGCCCGTCGAAGACCTCGGTCTCGCCGTCGTGGGCCCACCCCGGGTCCTCGCCGGCGTCGCGGCGCACCGAGATCGTCAGAGCGTCGGTCGAGTACGACTCCACGACCGGTGCGCGCCAGCCGGGCACCCGCCCGACGATCGGAGTCGCCGTGCGGCCCAGCACGAGCGAGATCGCCCCGCGGGTGCGCGGCCGTCGTCCCGCGTGCAGGATGCGCACGTCCAGCTTCCCGTCGTCGAGCCGGCGGCGCGCGAGCGGCGCGGCCGTGCGGGGGTGCTCCTGATTGACGCCCACGAAGTACGACCAGACGAGCTCGCTCCGCCCGTCCCGCCGCAGCTCGAACGGATCCGTGCTGCGCACGACCCGCAGGGCCGCGAGGACGGCGGACACGGGCTTCCCGAGCACCTTCTCGTGCTTCTCCCGCGCGGCGACGAATTCGGGGTAGACGCCGACCGACACCGTGTTGAGCACCGTGATCGGCCCCGAGTCGCCCGCCACGACCTCCGCCACGTCGACGTCGCGGCGCTGGCCGTGGGCGGCGGCGTCCAGGGCGTCCTCGATCGTGAGCAGTCCCAGCGCCTTCGCGAAGTGGTTCATCGTCCCGCCGGGCAGAACGAGCAGGGTCATGCCCTCCGCCCGGGCGAGCGCCGCGCCGACCGACATCGTGCCGTCGCCGCCGTAGACGCCGAGCACCTCCGGAGGCGTCCCGCCCGACCGGGCCTCGCGCACGACGTCCGCGAGCTCCTCCCCGTCCGCGAGTCGGTGCACGCGGGCGCGCGGGAAGCGCTCGAGGATCATCGGCTCCGGATCGGGGCGGTGCGAGTCGCGGCCCGCCCCCGGGTTCAGCACCACGAGCAGCGACGCCCCGTCGCCCAGCGGCCGGGTGTCGACCGGCGGCAGGAGCGCGCGCTCCGAGACGGGCACGTGCCGGGGGGTCGCCGGGACCAGCACGCGCCCGAGCGTCGCGACGGTCGCGCCGAGCGCCGCGCCGCCGAGCACGTCCGAGAGCCAGTGCACCCCGACGTGCAGGCGCGAGAACGCCACCGCCGCGGCCAGCGGCACGACGGCGGCGCCCACCTTCGGGTTCTCCAGGGCGGCACCGACGGCGAAGGCGGCGGCGCTCGCCGCGTGACCGGAGGGGAACGAGGGCGACGCGGGCACGCGGGCGAGCCTGCGCCCCACGGGCACGTCGACGACCAGCGGCCGGGCGCCGCCGAAGACGCGCTTGCCGATCAGGTTGGCCACCGCGCTCGCGACGCTCAGCGACAGCACGCCGCGCACCGCCTCCCGGGGACGGCCCGCCGCCAGCAGCACCGCTCCGAGCGCGAACCAGAGCACCCCGTGATCCGCCGCCCGCGACGCAGCGACGAGGGCGCCGTCCACGACGGCCGGAGAACGTCGAGCGTTCAGGCGCCGCGCCGCGCGGGCGTCCGCACGGCGCACCGCCCTCGGCACGCCCTGAAGACGCCGGAGCAGGACGAGTGGGGATCGTGTTCCGCGCAGGGCCATGGCCTCAGCCTAGGAGTCCGGGCCTGACCCGGTGCCGACCGCTCAGACCTCGCCGAAGCCCGATTCGACGAGGTCGCCGAGCCGGCCCACCGCCTCCTCCGCCTGCGGTCCGGTGGCCGAGATCACGACCTCGTCGCCCCGGTCCAGGCCCAGCGACATCACCCCCAGCAGACTCGTCGCGTCCTTGCCGTTCGCGTCGATCCGCGCGTCGAAGGTGGTCGCGAGCTTCACGAAGTCGGCGGCCGGGCGGGCGTGCAGCCCGTTGGGATTGACGAGCACCACGCTGCGGCGCACTCCCGCGGTGTCGGGCGGCTCCTCGGTCGCCGGCGCACCGGCACCGCGGGCCGATTCGGCGGCGCGGACGACCTCCTCGAGCGAGGCACCCGTCTCCGCCGCCACCGCCGCGGCGACCGCGCCCTCGACGAGCGGAGCGTCGACGAGGCGCACGCGCCCCCTCGCCTCGTCGTCGAGGAACTCCAGTGCCGTCTCGGCCGTCATGATCGCCGAGCCCAGATCGCAGAGCACCACCGCGCCCTCGCCGGAGTCCGCCTCGCCGAGCGCGGCCGAGATGCGGTCGAAGCTCGTCCCGATCCCGCCCTCGTCCGTGCCGCCGGCGGCGACCAGTGCGACCGACGGCGCCATCTGCGCCGCCAGCTCCACGAGCCCCTCGGCGAGCCGCGCGCTGTGCGAGACGAGGACCAGCCCGACGCTCACGCGGCCGCCTCGGCCGCCGCGCGCAGCAGCAGCACCGTCGAGACGCTCCCGGGGTCGCGGTGCCCGACGGCCCGCTCCCCCAGGTAGCTCGCCCGGCCCTTGCGCGCGACGAGCGGATCGGTGGCCTCGGCCCCGGTCTGCGCCGCCTCGGCGGCAGCGGCGAGGACCTCGGCCGGCGCCGCTCCCCGGGCGACCGCGGTCTCCGACGCCTGCACCGCCGGGATCCACGCGTCGACCATGGTCTTGTCGCCCGCCTCCGCCTTGCCCCGCAGCACGATGCCGTCGCGGGCCGCGGTCAGCAGTGCGACGAGGGCGTCGCCGTCGAGCGACTCCTTCCCGGCGACCGCCGCCGAGGCCTTGAGGAACGCCGTGCCGAAGAGCGGGCCGGACGCGCCTCCCACCGTCGAGATCAGGGTCGTCGCCACGAGCTTCAGCACCTCGGCCGGGGTCGACCCGCCGCCCGCCGCGTCGAGCTTCGCGACGACGGCCTGGAAGCCGCGGTCCATGTTCTCGCCGTGGTCGCCGTCGCCGATCGCCCGGTCCAGGGTGATGAGCTCCACCCGGTGCTCCGCGATCGACTGCGCCGCCGCCCGCACCCACTGGATCGCCCACTCGGCGTCGAGCGCCGTCCGTCCGTCCTGCATCGTTCCCTCTCCTGCGGCCGCTCCCACGGCCGTCGTGTCGTCTGCGTCCCGAGCGCCGCGCGCGTCGATCAGCGTCCCCAGCGCAGCGCGGCGGTCTCGACCGGTGCGTCCCAGAGCTCGGTCATCGCCGCATCCAGCTTCAGCACGCTCAGCGAGAAGCCCTGCATCTCGAGCGACGTGACGTAGTTCCCGACCAGGCTGCGGGTGACCTCGATGCCCTTCTCGGCGAGCACCTCCGCGGCACGGCGGTAGGCGATGTAGAGCTCGACCAGGGGCGTCCCGCCCATGCCGTTGACGAAGAGCAGCACGCTGTCGCCGGAGGAGAACGGCAGGTCCTCGAGGATCGGGCCGAGGATGCGGTCGACGATCCGGTCCGCCGGCTCGAGCGCGATCTTCTCGCGGCCGGGCTCGCCGTGGATCCCGATGCCGATCTCGATCTCGTCGTCGCCGAGCTCGAAGCTGGGCTCCCCCGCGTGCGGGACGATCGACGGCGAGAGCGCGACGCCCATCGAGCGGACGTTCGCGTTCACCGCCTCGGCGATCGCGGCGACCGCGTCGAGGGAGTCGCCGCGCTCGGCGGCCGCTCCCGCGATCTTCTCGACGAGCACCGTCCCCGCCACTCCGCGGCGGCCCGCCGTGTAGAGCGAGTCCTTGACCGCGACGTCGTCATCGATGACGACGGACCGGACCTCGATGCCCTCGGCCTGGGCCAGATCGGCCGCGGTCTCGAAGTTGAGCACGTCGCCCGTGTAGTTCTTGACGAGGTGGAGCACTCCCGCGCCGCCGTCGATGGCCTGCGTCGCCGCGACGATCGGATCCGGGGTGGGCGAGGTGAACACCGGCCCCGGCACCGCCGCGTCTAGCATCCCGTGGCCGACGAAACCGGCGTGCAGCGGCTCGTGGCCGCTCCCTCCCCCGCTGACGATCCCGACCTTGCCGGGGCGGGGTGCGTCGACGCGCACGACGAACAGCGGGTCCGTCTCGACCCGGACGAGATCGGCGTGCGCGAGGCCGAAGCCGGCCACGGACTCGGCGACGACGTTCTTGGGGTCGTTGATGAGCTTCTTCATCGAGGTCTCCTCCAGGGTCCGTCCACCGCTCGACGTCCGGGGCGATCCGGCTCGGGGTGGATCGCGGTCCGCTCCGTCGCGGACAGCAGTGCCACGTTACGCCCTGGCGCCGCGGGGGCCCAGGGTCCGCGAGGCGGGTCGGGGACGCTCAGTCCTCCCGCTGCGTCTCGGCGACCCATGCGTCGAGCTTCGCGGCGGCGGCTCCGGAGTCGACGGCGTCGGCCGCCCGCTCCATCGCCGAGCGGAAGCGCTCCAGGATCGCGGTCTGGATGAGCGACGGGTCGCGGGCCAGGTCGTAGGCGATGAGCCCCGCCGCCGCGTTGAGCAGGACGATGTCCCGGACGGGTCCCCCGTCTCCTGCCAGGACCGAGCGCACCACCTGCGCGTTGTACGCGGCGTCCTTGCCGCGGAGCTGGTCGATGCTCGCCCGGCGGAGCCCCAGGTCGCGCGGATCGAGGTCGTGCTCGACGACCAGGCCGCGCGACACCTCCCAGATGTGGCTGTGCCCCGTGGTCGTCAGCTCGTCGAGCCCGTCGTCGCCGCGGAAGACGAGCGCCGTGGCGCCGCGCGTCTGGAACACGCCGACGAACAGCGGCACGCGATCGAGGTGCGCCACCCCCACCGCCGACGCCTCGGGACGCGCCGGGTTGCACAGCGGACCGAGGAAGTTGAAGACGGTCGGGACCCCGAGCTCGGCCCGCACCGCTCCCGCATGGCGGAACCCGGGGTGGAACATCGCGGCGAAGACGAAGGCGATGCCCGTGCGCCGGAACGCCTCGGCGACGCGCTCGGCCGACAGCCCCAGGTCGACGCCCAGCGCGGCGAGGACGTCCGAGGACCCCGACGAGGAGGACGCGGCCCTGTTGCCGTGCTTGATCACGGGAGTGCCCGCCGCCGCGGCGATGATCGACGCGGTGGACGAGATGTTGACGGTGCCGAAGCGGTCGCCGCCGGTGCCCACGATGTCCAGCGCCATCGGGTCCACGTCCAGAGGAACCGCGTGCTCGAGGATCGCGTCGCGGAAGCCCACGATCTCATCCACGGTCTCGCCCTTGGCCCGCAGTGCGATCAGCAGTCCGGCGAGCTGCGCCGGGGTCGCCTCGCCCTGCATCACCCGCTCCATCGCCCACGTCGCCTCCGAGACGCTCAGATCGGAGGAGTCGAGCAGAGAGCTGAGAAGACGCGGCCAGGACAGGGTTTCCGACATGGCACTCAGATTATCCGGGTAGGAACGCCGTACGGGAAGTGCGAATCACCCCTCCGACCATCGTCCATAATGGTCTGTGTGACGAGCAGCACTCTTACCCCCACGGCCACCGCGCCCGTAGTGAACCGACCCAACCCGGTCGCGGTCGGAACGATCGTCTGGCTGGGCAGCGAGGTCATGTTCTTCGCGGGCCTGTTCGCGATCTACTTCACCCTGCGCAGCACCTCCCCGGAGCTGTGGGAGGCCGAGACGAGCATCCTCAACGTGCCGTTCGCGAGCGTCAACACGGTGATCCTGGTCGCCTCCTCGTTCACGTGCCAGTTCGGCGTGTTCGCGGCCGAGCGCCTGCAGGCGCGGTCCACGGGGCTCAGCCCGTTCAAGTGGGGCATGGTCGAGTGGTTCTTCCTCACCTACGCCCTCGGCGCGATCTTCGTCTGCGGCCAGGTCTTCGAGTACGCGACCCTCGTCTCCGAGGGCGTCAGCCTCTCGAGCAACGCCTACGGCTCCGCCTTCTACCTGACCACCGGCTTCCACGCCCTGCACGTCACCGGCGGGCTCATCGCCTTCCTCCTCGTCATCGGCCGCGCCTTCGCGGTCAAGAACTTCGGTCACAAGGAGGCGACGAGCGCCATCGTCGTCTCGTACTACTGGCACTTCGTCGACGTCGTCTGGGTCGGCCTCTTCGTGGTCATCTACTTCCTGAAGTGATGCGTGCCGCTCCGATGAACTCCCCCACCCCCGACCCCCGCAGGAAGGTTGCCTCGATGGCCTCCCCGAAGACGAAGAGCCGTGCCAAGAAGGGTCGCCGTCACCCTCTGGCCACGCTGGCCCTGATCGCCATCGGCCTCGGTCTCACCGGCGGCACCTACGCGGCCGTCGGAGTCGCCACCTCGGCGTCCGCCGAGACGTCGGCGAACAGCCAGCAGACGATCGACGAGGGCTCGAAGCTCTTCGCCGCGAACTGCGCCACCTGCCACGGCCTCGACGCCGCAGGCACGGACAACGCCCCGTCGCTGATCGGCGTCGGAGCGGCCTCCGTCGACTTCCAGGTCGGCACCGGCCGCATGCCGATGCAGATGCACGGCCCGCAGGCGCTCGAGAAGCCCGTCCAGTTCACCGACGAGCAGGTCGCCGAGCTGGCCGCCTACGTCGCGTCCCTGGCGCCCGGTCCCGCCATCCCCACCGGCGAGGTCCTCGACGGCCAGGGCGACACCGCCAACGGCGCCGAGCTGTTCCGCATCAACTGCGCGATGTGCCACAACGTCGCCGGCGCCGGCGGCGCGCTGACCGAGGGCAAGTTCGCTCCCCCGCTGGGCGGCGTCACCGAGGCGCACATCTACGAGGCGATGGTCACCGGCCCGCAGAACATGCCGGTCTTCAACGACCTGAACATCTCGCCCGAGGACAAGCGCGACATCATCTCGTACCTCAAGTACATCGAGGCGAATCCGTCCCCGGGCGGATTCGCGCTCGGCTCCCTCGGGCCGGTGGCGGAGGGCCTCTTCCTCTGGATCTTCGGACTCGGCGCGATCGTCGCGCTCACGGTGTGGATCACCGCCCGCTCGAACTAGCAGACATCAGCGCCCTGACGGGCGTGACAACCCCCACGGCCCCGTACGGAGCCGATAGGCGTGAAAAGGAGAACCATGGCAGAGCACGATGAGGGTGGCACGGACCTCGCCACCTCGTCGGCCACCGGGCACGGTTCGGCTCCGGCCGGCACCGCGGTCGTCACGCGGGGCCGGGTCCAGGACCCGGGCCTCCCGCCGCACCGCCCCCGGATGACCGATCTCGACCCCAAGGTCGAGAAGCGTGCCGAGCGCACGGTGTACACGCTCTTCTACCTCTCCTTCGCGGGATCCCTGTTCGCGGTCGCCGCGTACATGGCCTTCCCCATCACGGAGGAGATCGAGTCCGTCCGCCTGAACACGCTGTTCATCGGACTGGGCATGTCCCTCGCCCTGCTCGCGATCGGCATCGCCGCTGTCCACTGGGGCAAGCAGCTGATGTCGGACCACGAGGGCATCGACATCCGCCACCCGGTCCGCTCCTCCGAGGACACCCGCGCGCGTGCGCTCGAGATCTTCGACCAGTCCGACAAGGAGTCCGGCTTCGGTCGGCGCTCGGTCATCCGCAACAGCCTGATCGCGTCGCTCGTCGTGTTCCCGCTGCCCGCGGTCATCCTGTTCCGCGGCCTCGGCCCGCAGGACCAGAACCCCGTCGCACTCCTCAAGACCACCATGTGGAAGGAGGGCACCCGGCTCACGCTGGACCCCTCCGGTGCCCCGATCCTCGCGTCGGACGTCACCCTGGGCTCCGCCTTCCACGTGATCCCCGAAGGCCTCGACCAGGTCGAGGGCAAGCTCGAGGAGAAGGCCAAGGCCTCCGTCCTCCTGATGCGCCTGAAGCCCGAGGACCTCGTCGTCAGCGAGGGTCGCGAGACCTGGAACTACGACGGAATCGTCGCCTATTCGAAGATCTGCACGCACGTCGGCTGCCCTGTGGCGCTGTACGAGCAGCAGACCCACCACCTGCTGTGCCCGTGCCACCAGTCGCAGTTCGACATCAAGCACGAGGCTGCCGTCATCTTCGGCCCGGCGAAGCGCCCGCTTCCGCAGCTGCCCATCACCATCGACGACGAGGGCTACCTGGTCGCGCAGAGCGACTTCACGGAGCCCGTCGGACCGTCCTTCTGGGAGCGATGACTCACATGTCCACCACCACACCGTCACGACCCGCGTCGTCGCCCCAGGGCGACGGCGACGGCGTCATCCTCGGCAGCGGCAAGCTTCAGAAGGGCTACGTCGGAGCCGCGTCGAACTACATCGACGAGCGGACGAGCATCTCGGCCGTCGTCAAGGAGTTCGGCCGCAAGATCTTCCCCGACCACTGGTCCTTCCTCCTCGGCGAGGTCGCGCTCTACAGCTTCGTCATCATCCTGCTGTCGGGCACCTTCCTCACGTTCTTCTTCCAGGCCTCCATGGTCGAGACGCACTACGAGGGCAGCTACCTGCCGATGAAGGGCATCGAGATGTCCGCGGCGATGGCCTCGTCGCTCGACATCTCGTTCGACATCCGCGGCGGCCTGCTGATGCGCCAGATCCACCACTGGGCGGCGCTGCTGTTCGTGGCCTCGATCGGCCTGCACATGCTCCGCATCTTCTTCACCGGTGCGTTCCGCAAGCCGCGCGAGCTCAACTGGGTCATCGGCTTCGTCCTCTTCATCCTCGCGATGGCCGAGGGCTTCACCGGCTACTCGCTCCCCGACGACCTGCTCTCGGGCAACGGCCTCCGCATCATCGACGGCATGGTCAAGGGCATCCCGATCGTGGGCACCTGGATCTCGTTCCTCCTCTTCGGCGGCGAGTTCCCGGGAACCGACATCGTCGGCCGCCTGTACACCCTGCACATCCTGCTGCTGCCGGCGCTCGTGCTCGCGTTCATCGCGCTGCACCTCGTGTTCGTGGTCGTCCACAAGCACACCCAGTTCCCCGGTGCCGGCAAGACCGAGCAGAACGTCGTCGGCTACCCGGTCCTCCCGGTGTACGCGGCCAAGGCCGGTGGGTTCTTCTTCATCGTCTTCGGTGTCGTCGTCCTCATCGCGTCGCTGTTCACGATCAACCCGATCTGGAACTACGGCCCCTACGACCCCTCGCCCGTGTCGGCCGGCACCCAGCCCGACTGGTACATCGGCTTCGCGGACGGCGCGCTGCGCCTCGTCCCGCCGGGACTCGAGTGGGCCATCCCGGGCATCGGCACGCTGTCGTTCAACATCCTCATCCCGCTCGTCGGTCTGGGCCTGTTCATCGTCGCGGTCATGCTCTACCCGTTCCTCGAGGCCTGGATCACCGGTGACAAGCGCGAGCACCACCTGCTCGACCGCCCGCGCAACGCCGCCACCCGCACCTCGATCGGCGCCGCCGGAGTCACGTTCTACGCCGTCCTCTGGGCTGCGGCGTCCTCGGACATCATCGCCACGCACTTCCACCTCACGATGGAAGGCGTCATCCACGCCCTGCAGTTCAGCCTGATCGCCGGCCCCTTCATCGCGTACTTCATCACGAAGCGCATCTGCCTCGCCCTGCAAAAGAAGGACCGCGAGATCGCCCTGCACGGCTTCGAGTCCGGCCGCATCGTCCGCCTCCCCGGCGGCGAGTTCATCGAGGTGCACCAGCAGCTCGACGAGTACGAGCGCTGGAAGCTGGTCAGCCAGGACGAGTACGAGCCGCTGATGATCCGCCCGGACTCGCGCGGCCGCATCACCGCCCCGCAGCGCGTCCGCGCAGGCCTGTCCCGCTGGTTCTTCGAGGACCGCATCACCCCCGTCACCCAGAAGGAGCTCGAGAGCTCGCACAGCGAGCACTGACCCCCTCCCCCGAAGGGCCCGGACGATCCGTCGTCCGGGCCCTTCGTCGTACCCGGCCCCCACCGCTCTGCGTCCACCGCTGCCCGGTCGCGAGCATCCGGGGCGCGTGCGGCGGCGCCCTCTGCGGCGGCACGTGCCCTCGTGCCGTCCTGCGAGGAGACGATCGCCTCGAGAGGCGGCCGCGGCCCGTCGGCCACGACGTCGGGCTGCACAGAGCCGGCAGCGACGGCCCAGAGCGACCCGGGTGACCGTGATGTCGTCGCGAGTGGGGTCGACGAGCAGCACGCGGTCGGAGCGCCTCACCGGATGACGTCCGCGCTGCTGCCCGTCCTCCCCGCGGTGACCGGGGGACGCGGCCGGGTCCTGCGGGCTCCGTCACGGCTCTCGACGATCCTCGCTGCCACCCGGAACGTCGTCGCTCCGGTGGCCCTTGCAGGGCGCGGCGGGGCGTCCCGCCCGCCGCTCGAGGGGCTCAGCCGCCACCTCGGTCGCCGCTTCCCGGTCCCTCGTCGCGCGCCCCGTCGACGTCGGCGTCGGTGCTCCGACACGAGTACACCTCCTGCGGGACCTCGCTGGCTCTGGAGCCGACCGGCGCGGAGAGGACGCCGCCACCAACGGGCACCAGCGGGCAACCTGCGACCTTAAGGAGTAGCACGAGCTGAACCGGGAAGCGCCCCCGCCCAGCGGAGCCTGGGCCGTCGTGGGTCGACTCGCTCGAAGCGGCAGCCGCCTCCGGTGAGTCCGACTCCGCCCGGGCGATCGACTGCGCCTCGACCGCTGCCACCCTCGTGCGCGGCGGGACCGCTGCCGGTTCCGAAGGCTGAGGAGCTGGCACCCGATCGCTGATCGAGGCGTCGCCGACGACTGACCGCCCTCACGAGATGAGCGGTCTCCTCCACCGGGAGGCGCGAGAGATCGTCGTCAGCGCCTCCGCAGTGACCGTCGAGCGAGGTCGCGGCCGAGGCGGCGAGTGCGCTCGGGACGGCGGGGAGGGGCACGCGTCGAGCTCTCACGACAGGGCCCGGACCTGCGGACGAGACCGAGCCCGCGGAGTCACCGCCCTGAGGTGCAGTGGACCGATCGGCCTCGGATCGGGGAGACGAGTCGGGCGTGGAGGTTGAGCAGAGCCGTCCTGGAGCCGCTCGGCTCCCCTTGCCTCCGGAGCGCTCCTCCCCCGTCACGGCACGACGGACGCCCCGTACCGAACAGCGATCGTGTGGAACACCGCACGCCGGCCGGCGTCCGAGCACACGCACTGCCGGGGACAGAAGAAGGGCCGGGCACCGTGGGCTCTCACCCACTGCACCCGGCCCTCCGCCGAAGTCCTCCGCCTAGCGCGCGAAGTAACCGCGGTAGTACTCGTACACCCAGCCCGTGATCGAGATCAGGAAGATCCCGGCCGCGATGTAGGTGATCCAGATGCCGACGGCGAGACCGAGGAAGGCGAGCGCCGCGGCGCCGGCCAGGATCAGCGGCCACCAGCTCCAGGGGCTGAAGAAGCCCAGCTCCGGGTCTCCATCGTCGATGTCGGCGTCGAGGCGGTCCTCGGGCAGCTCAGCGCCCTGCGCCTTGTGCACCCGGCCGACGTAGAACGCGATGAACGCGCCCAGCACGGCCGAGAGGAAGATGCCGACGGTGCCGACCCACTCCACCTGCTCGGTGTCGATGAGCGACCAGGTCGTGTAGGCGACGGCCGCGAGGAGGAAGAAGCCGGCCAGGAGCCAGAACAGATTGACGTTGGCGCGCATGGCCCTACTTCACCGTGCCTTCGGACTTGTCGTACGTGGGAGCGTCCGGAGCGTCCTTCGCCGGACCGATGCCGACGGGGATGCCGGCCTCGGGGTGGTTGAGGTCGAAGGCCGGAGCCTCGCTGCGGATGCGCGGGATGGAGGTGAAGTTGTGGCGGGGCGGCGGGCACGAGGTCGCCCACTCGAGCGACCGCGAGAAGCCCCACGGGTCGTTCACGGTGACCTTGGGCGCCTTGCGGGCCGTGATGTACACGTTGAGGAAGAACGGGATCAGCGAGACCGCGAGGATCATCGCTCCGACCGTCGACAGCTGGTTCATCCAGGTGAAGCCGTCCTCGGGGAGGTAGCTCGCGTAGCGGCGGGGCATGCCCACGACACCGAGCCAGTGCTGGATGAGGAAGGTGGTGTGGAAGCCGATGAACAGCAGCCAGAAGTGCCACTTGCCCAGCGTCTCGTTGAGCATCTTGCCCGTCCACTTGGGCCACCAGAAGTAGAAGCCGGAGAACATCGCGAAGACGACGGTGCCGAAGACCACGTAGTGGAAGTGCGCCACGACGAAGTACGAGTCCGAGACGTGGAAGTCGAGCGGCGGCGAGGCGAGGATGACGCCCGTGAGGCCACCGAAGGTGAAGGTGATCAGGAAGCCGATCGCCCAGATCATCGGGGTCTCGAACGTGACCGATCCGCGCCACATGGTGCCGATCCAGTTGAAGATCTTCACGCCGGTCGGAACCGCGATGAGCATCGTCATCAGCGAGAAGAACGGCAGCAGGACGGAGCCGGTGACGTACATGTGGTGCGCCCACACGGTCACGGACAGCGCCGCGATCGCGATGGTCGCGTAGATCAGCGTCTTGTAGCCGAAGATCGGCTTGCGGCTGAAGACCGGGAAGACCTCGGAGACGATGCCGAAGAACGGCAGCGCGATGATGTACACCTCGGGGTGGCCGAAGAACCAGAAGAGGTGCTGCCAGAGCAGGACGCCGCCGTTGGCCGCGTCGTAGATGTGCGCGTCGAACACGCGGTCGGCGCCGAGCGCGAACATGGCGGCGGCGAGGACGGGGAAGGCCAGCAGCACGAGGATCGACGTCACGAGGATGTTCCACGTGAAGATCGGCATGCGGAACATGGTCATGCCCGGCGCGCGCATCGTGATGATCGTCGTGATGAAGTTCACCGCGCCGAGGATCGTGCCGAAGCCGGAGAGGCCGAGTCCGAAGACCCAGAGATTGCCGCCGAGCCCTGGCGAGAACGTCGTGCTCGAGAGTGGCGCGTAGGCGAACCATCCGAACGAGGCGGCGCCCTGGGGGGTGACGAAGCCGGCGACCGCGATCAGCGAGCCGAAGCTGTAGAGCCAGTAGGCGAACGCGTTGAGTCGCGGGAACGCGACGTCGGGAGCGCCGATCTGCAGCGGCATGAGGACGTTGGCGAAACCGGCGAAGAGCGGCGTCGCGAACATCAGCAGCATGATCGTGCCGTGCATCGTGAAGAGCTGGTTGTACTGCTCGCGCGTCTCGACGACGGCCAGGCCCGGTTCGAACAGCTGGGCGCGGATGACCAGGGCCATCACTCCCGCTATGCAGAAGTAGATGAACGAGGTGATCAGGTACATGTACCCGATGACCTTGTGGTCGGTGGACGTCATCCAGCGAACGAGAACGTTCGCCTTGCGCTCGACGGGGGGTGTTCCGAAGGTGCGGGACGACGGGGCGGGTGCGGTGGCGGTGCTCATGCTCCCCTACTCCTCGTTCTCGGTGCGGACCGGCGCACCGGTTCCGGGAAGGTTGCTGTTGCGGTCGTACTCGGCGCCCAGCTGGCCGGTCTGGCCCGCGTCGCGGAGCGACTGGATGTAGTCGTCGTAGGTATCGCGATCGACGACCTCGACGTTGAAGAGCATCGCGGAGTGGTACTCGCCGCAGAGCTCGGCGCACTTGCCGGCGTACGTGCCCTCCTTGAGCGGCGTGACGTACATGTAGTTCGTCTTGCCGGGGATCATGTCCTTCTTGTAGAGGAAGTCCACGACCCAGAACGAGTGGATCACGTCGCGCGCGTCGAGCTGGATCTTGATCTTCTCGCCCACGGGCAGGTACAGCGTCGGCACCTCGGACTCGACGAGCGAGCCGTTCGCGTCGCCGTCCGCGCCCTCGTACTGGCCCTGGATGCCGGCCGAGTAGACGTCCTCGTCGACGTAGTTGAAGTCCCACGCCCACTGCTTGCCGTAGACCTGGATGGTCTCGTCGGGGTTCTCGTAGGGCTCCTCGATCGCGGCCTGGTCGCGTGCCGTGAAGGCGAAGAAGCCGATCACCAGGATCAGCGGCACGATCGTGTAGAAGATCTCGATCGGCATGTTGTAGCGCAGCTGCACCGGGAGGCCCGTCTGACCCTTGCGGCGGCGGTACACGACGACGGCCCAGATCGTGAGTCCCCACGTGACGACGCCGACGGCGAGGAGGACGATCCAGGAGGTGACCCAGAGTCCGATGACCCGGTCGACGTGGTTCGTCGTTCCGGGTTCGGTGGGGAGCCAGCCCTGGAGCTGCTCCTGCGTGCAGCCCGCGAGAACGAGGGCGAGGGCTCCTGCAACGGGTGCAGCGACCCATCTGCGGATTCGGCGATTGAAGCGCACCGGTGACCTTTCGGAAGACTGGGGACCAGTTCACACGAAACTGTATTAGACCGGCTCCAGCCTACCTTCCCCCCGGCGGCCGGAGTGCACGGGACCCCGCTCTTGACCTGTGGACCCGAGGGTGCGAGGACGACGAACGGCGCCCGACGGGCCGCAGGTGCGGGCCGTCGGACGCCGTCCGGAGGAGCGGGAGCGGCGTGTCGCCGCTCGAGCGTCAGTGGAAGCTGTCGCCGCAGGCGCAGCTGCCGCCCGCGTTGGGGTTGTCGATGGTGAAGCCCTGCTTCTGGATGGTGTCCTCGAAGTCGATCGAGGCGCCGTCGAGGTAGGGGACGCTCATCTTGTCGACCACGAGGCCGACCCCTTCGAACTCGACCGCGGCGTCGCCCTCGAGGGTGCGCTCGTCGAAGTAGAGCTGGTAGATCAGGCCGGAGCAGCCGCCGGGCTGGACGGCGACGCGCAGGCGCAGGTCGTCGCGGCCCTCCTGCTCGAGGAGGCTCTTCACCTTGGCGGCGGCGACGGGGGTCATCGAGACGCCGTGCGCCGCGGTCGTCTGGTCGACGGTCAGTGTCGTGTCGGACATGTCACTCCTCGAGAGGTCGGTGCGTGGTGGACGGCGTGATGCCTGTCGATTCTACGGGGGCAACCGCCCGGCGCGGCCGGGTATTCCGGATCCGCCCGCGGTCAGTCCCGGTGGGCGGCGGCGCGCAGGAGGAAGAGCGCCTCCGTCTGCGCCGCCCGCTTGAAGACGCCGAGGTGCAGCGACTCGTTCGGGCTGTGCGCGCGCGAGTCGGGGTCCTCGACGCCGGTCACCAGGATCTGGGCGGCGGGGAACTCGCGCACGAGGTCGGCGATGAAGGGGATGCTGCCTCCCGCGCTGGTCTCGAGGGCCGCACGACCCCACGCGTCGGCCATCGCCTCCTTGACCAGGCCGACCGCCCAGCCCGAGGTGTCGACGAGGAAGGGCTCCCCCGTGTCGACGTCCTCGATGTCGAGGTGCGCGCCGAAGGGGGCGTGGGCGCGCAGGTGGCGCTCGAGCGCCGAGAAGCCCTCCGGCGCCTCCTGTCCGGGCGCGATCCTGGCGCTGATCTTCACGCGCACCGACGGGCTCAGGGTGTTCGACGCGTCGACGACGCTCGGCGCGTCGATGCCGGTCACGGTGATCGACGGCTTCGACCAGATGCGCGAGAGGAAGGGACCGGAGCCGATCGGCGAGACGCCGTCCAGCAGGCCCGCGTCGCGCCGGAGCTCGTCCTCGCTGATCTCGGGGACGGCGCCGTCGTGCTCGCGGAGCCCCTCGACGGCGACGGAGCCGTCGTCGTTCCAGAGCGTGGACAGCAGGCGCACCGTCGCGAGCATCGCATCGGGGACGGCTCCCCCGAGCATTCCGGAGTGCGAGGCGTGATCCAGGGTGCTGACGGTGAGCGTGAAGGTGACGTTCCCGCGGAGACCGACGGTCAGCGACGGGGTGTCGACGTCCCAGTTGTCGCTGTCGGCGACCACGATCACGTCGGCGCGCAGGGCGTCGTGGTGCTCGCGGAGGAACGTCGGGAACGAGCGGGAGCCGAACTCCTCCTCGCCCTCGATGAAGAGCACGAGGCCGAGGTCGTGGTCGTCGCCCGCCACCTCGCGCAGCGCGCGCACCGCGGCGAGGTGCGACACCACTCCGGCCTTGTCGTCGGCGGCGCCGCGCCCGTAGAGCCGGTCGCCGCGGACGGTCGGCTCGAAGGGCGCCGTCTGCCACGCGGACTCCGCGCCCTGGGGCTGCACGTCGTGGTGGGCGTAGAGGAGGACGGTCGGAGCGCCGTTGCGGGCCGCGCGCGTCGCGAGCACCGCGGGCTGTCCGAGGACGCCGGAGTCGCCGATGGTGGAGCGGCGGATCGACACGTCCTCGAAGGCGCCGGTCTCGCGGGCGAGCTCGGCGATCGCCTCGGCGCTCGCGGCCACCCGCGTCGCGTCGAAGCCGTCCCACGAGACGGAGGGGATGCGCACCAGGCGGCCGAGCTCGGCGAGCGAGCGGGGCAGGTCGTCGCGGACCGCGGCCAGGACCGCCTCCTCGGCTGCTGGGAGAGTGGACGTCGGAGTCGGAGCGTCGTGAGCCATGCGGGTAATCTTAAGAGACCCTCGATTCCAAGGACGTTCACCGTGGCCAAGCACCCGATCGCAACCGACACGCCAGACGACGCCGACTCCGCGCCGGTGACCGGCAAGGGCCGGCCGACGCCCACCCGGCGCGAGCGGGAGCTCGCCAACCAGCGGCCGCTCGTGACGACCGACCGCAAGCAGGCCGCGCGCGACGCCCGCGAGAAGGCCGCCGTGGCCCGCGACCAGGCCCGCATCGGACTGGCCGCCGGGGACCAGCGCTACCTTCCGCTGCGCGACAAGGGTCCGCAGCGCAAGTTCGTCCGCGACTACGTGGACGCGCGCTACAGCCTCGGCGAGTTCCTCATCCCCGTGATGGTCGTGGTGCTGCTGCTCAGCTTCTTCCCGCAGCCCGAGCTGCAGTACGTGACCCTGATCGTGCTCTGGGCCTTCTTCGTCGTGGCGGTCATCGACTGCCTGCTGCTGGGGCTGCGCCTGCGCAAGAAGCTGGGCGAGCGCTTCGGCACCGACAAGGTCGAGAAGGGCATCCGCTGGTACGCCGCGATGCGCGCCCTCCAGCTGCGCGTCATGCGCCTCCCCAAGCCCCAGGTGAAGCGCGGGCAGTTCCCGGAGTGAGCGCGGAGCGCTCGTCCTGCGCTCGATTGCTCGGCCTCCGGCCTCGTCGCAGTCGACTGCGTGGGCAGTCGCGTGACAAGGAGCGTCCTGCGTCCGACTAGCTCGATCCGCTGACACGCGGATCGACCGTTCGCCTTCCGCGGCGCGGCGGGTCAGTCCACTGGTCGTTCGGACGTCCATCGCTTCACCGGACCCGAGGAGAAAGGCGTGTCACGCCGGTCTCTCGGGCACGTCTCCGCGGGCGTCTCCGGCGTCACCTGCCTCGGGATCCCACCGTTCCGGCTGTGCCCGGAGAGCCCCTGCGGAGCAGGGTGACCCCCTCCGACGCGCGATGACCCGGAGGATCGAGCACACGACCGGCCGAAGCTCCGCCGAGCTGTCACCGCAGATCGGGTGCGCGGCCTCCCGGACGGTGAGGCCCTCGAGGCGCACCGCCGTTTCGCGTGCAAGCGAATCGCCGTAGCCGAACGCGCGACGCTCTGCAGAACGCGCCCACCTCGCGAAGCCGACCGCGCCGAGCCGGGCGAGGACCGGCTCGGTCATCAGCACCGCGGGCGAGGACCGGCTCGGCGGTCACTGCGGCATCAGGACCTGTTGATCGCCCGGGCCCACAGAGGGCCCTCGTAGATGAAGGCCGTGTAGCCCTGGACCAGGGTGGCGCCGGCGGCGAGGCGCTCCCGCACATCCGCCGCGGTCTCCACGCCGCCGACCGAGATGACGCAGAACTCCGCCGGGACGACGCCGCGGATCACGCGGAGGACGGCGACCGAGCGCGCGGCCAGCGGGGCGCCGGACAACCCGCCCGCGCCGGCGGCGTCCAGGACGGAGGCGGTCGTCTCGAGGCCCTCGCGGGAGAGGGTCGTGTTCGTGGCGATGATGCCGTCGAGCCCGAGGCGCACGGCCAGCTCCGCGACGCGCACGACCTCGTCGTCGGAGAGGTCGGGGGCGATCTTCACGAGCAGCGGAGTCGCATCGGCCGCGTCCTTGACCGCCGCGAGCAGGGGTTCGAGCCTGTCGATCTCCTGCAGGCCTCGGAGCCCGGGGGTGTTGGGCGAGCTGACGTTGACGACCAGGTAGTCGGCGAGCGGCGCGAGCATCCGCGCACTGACCAGGTAGTCCTCGACGGCGTCGTCGACGCTGACAATCCGGCTCTTGCCGATGTTGACGCCGATGACGGGGCGTCCGCGCACGCCGCGGAGGCGGGCGAGCCGACCGGCGGCCGCTCGTGCTCCGCTGTTGTTGAAGCCCATGCGGTTGATCAGCGCGCGATCCGCGACGAGCCGGAACAGGCGGGGACGGTCGTTGCCCGGCTGCGGGCGCGCGGTCAGCGTGCCGACCTCGACGTGCCCGAAACCGAGCGCTCCGAGCCCGAGGACGGCGGTGGCGTCCTTGTCGAAGCCCGCGGCCACTCCGAACGGGGTGGCGAACCGCAGTCCGAGCGTCTCGACCGAGCGGTCCTCCTTCGGCAGAGTGAAGCGTCGGACAACGGGGGCGACGATCCCCAGCGCTCGGATGACCGGGAAGGCGAGGTGGTGCGCGCGCTCGGGGTCGAGGCGGCGCAGGACGGTCCGGAACAGGACCGGGTAGATCGCGGGCATCAGAGCTCGCCTCCCTGCACGGCCTCGGTGCGCTCGGCACGCAGGAGGGTGATGGCCGATTCGAAGTCGTCGAGCGAGTCGAACGCCTGGTAGACGCTCGCGAAGCGGAGGTAGGCCACCTCGTCGAGCTCGCGCAGCGGCGCCAGGATCGCGAGGCCGATGTCGTTCGCGTCGATCTGCGACGCACCCGTCGAGCGGATGCTCTCCTCCACGCGCTGAGCGAGCACCGCGAGGTCGGAGTCCGTCACGGGGCGCCCCTGGCACGCCTTGCGCACCCCGCTGACGATCTTCTCGCGGCTGAACGGCTCGACGACTCCGCTGCGCTTGATCACGACGAGGCTGGCCGTCTCGGTGGTCGAGAAGCGGCGGCCGCAGGACGGGCACTGCCGGCGGCGCCGGATCGAGAGGCCGTCGTCGCTGGTGCGGGAGTCGATCACCCGGGAGTCGGGGTGCCGGCAGAACGGGCAGAACATCGGGAGGTGCCTCTCGGTCAGGCGAAGCGCGCGTCGACGGCGTCGCCGTGCGCGGGGAGCGCCTCGGCGTCACTGAGCGCGCGGATGTGCGGGGCGACGCGCTCGAGGGCGGCGCGGTCGTAGCTGATGAGCTGCTGCGGGCGCAGGAACGTGTAGGCGCCGAGCCCGGAGGAGAAGCGCGCCTGACCCAGGGTCGGCAGCACGTGGTTCGACCCGGCCAGGTAGTCGCCGAGGCTGACCGGCGACGTCGGCCCGAGGAAGATCGCTCCCGCGTCGCGGATGCGAGCCGCGGTGGCGGCGGGGTCGGCGGTGTGCAGCTCGAGGTGCTCGGGGCCGTAGGCGTCGCTGAAGGCGCAGGCGGTCTCGAGGTCGTCCACGATCACGAGGGCGGACTGCGGTCCGTCGAGGGCGATCGCCACGCGCGCGGAGTGCGTGGTCGTCGCCGCCTGCCGCTCGATCTCCGCGCCGACCGCGCGGGCCAGCTCGGCGTCGTCGGTGACCAGGACGGCCGAGGCGGCCTCGTCGTGCTCGGCCTGGCTGACCAGGTCGGCGGCGATCAGGCGGGGATCACCCGTGGAATCGGCGATGACGAGGATCTCCGTCGGACCGGCCTCGGAGTCGATCCCGACCTGGCCGAGCACCTGCCGCTTCGCGGTGGTGACCCAGATGTTGCCGGGGCCGGTGATCATGCCCACCGGCTCGAGGCCGATCGACTCGACTCCGTAGGCCAGGGCGGCGACCGCGCCCGCGCCTCCCGTGGCGTAGACCTCGTCGATGCCCAGCAGGCCCGCGGCCGCGAGGATCGTCGGGTGTACCGCTCCGCCGAACGCCTTCTGCGGCGGGGAGACGATGGCGATGGATTCGACGCCCGCGATCTGCGCGGGGACGGCGTTCATGACGACGCTCGACGGGTACACGGCCTTGCCACCGGGGACGTAGAGGCCTGCGCGGGCGATCGGGGTCCAGCGCTGGACGACGGTCGCCCCGTCGTCGAGGACGGTGCTGCGCTCGGGCGGGACCTGCGCCGCGCTCGCCCGGCGCACGCGAGAGATCGCCTCGTCGAGGGCGGCGCGGATCGCGGGATCGAGGTCGCGGACGGCGGCCGAGATCTGCTCGGCCGGCACGCGCAGGTGCGGCGGACGGACCCCGTCGAGGCGCTCGGACTGGTCGAGGAGCGCGTCGGCGCCGCGCGCCCGCACGTCGGCGATCAGCTCGGCGACGACCGGACCGACGTCGGCGGAGGTGCCCGGGTTGCGCGGCACGAGGGCGAGCAGCTCGGCGGCGGAGGGACGACGGCCGCGGAGGTCGAGAGTCTGGATCATGGCCGCCCCAGTCTACCGGCCGCCCTCGCCGCCCTCCGGCGCCGCTGGCGAGGGAGGCCGCTCCGTGGACCGCGGCCCGCCGCGCGGGACGTCACGCGCAGGACCTCGGCCAGCAGTGGAACTCGATCGCCATCGCGGCCGATGTGCGTCGCCGGCCGACGTCCCGTCGATCGTGGTTCGCTCCGAGCGCGCTCCGCCATCCGCCGGGCTGCACCGGATCCGCTCCGCGGGTGCAGGGGTCTCGATACGCCGCTCCGCGGCTACTCGACCAGCAGGAACCGCCACTCGATGCGCAGGGAACCTCCACTCGACCAGCAGAGCACCGCCTTCACCACCCGAGGGTCGGCGAGGGAACCCGCGCCGCCGCGGGCGCGCCTCCCCACTTCGCGCCCTCTTCGAGGCGAACCGCCGATCCGCGTCCCAGCGGATCGCCGTAGCCGTCCGCACCCCGCTCCACGGAACGCACCCCGTCGCGAAGCCGACCGCGCCGAGCCGGCCAGGGACCGGCTCGCCATCAGCACAGCGACCGCGCGAAGCCGGGCAGGGACCGGCTCGCCACCTCCGAGGCGAACCGCCGATCCGCGTGTCAGCGGATCGCCGTAGCCGAACGCACCCCGCTCCCCGGAACGCACCCCCTCGCGAAGCCGACCGCGCGAAGCCGGGCAGGGACCGGCTCGCCACCTCCGAGGCGAACCGGTGATCCGCGTGTCAGCGGATCGCCGTAGCCGTCCGCACCCCGCTCCCCGGAACCCACCCCGTCGCGAAGCCGACCGCGCGAAGCCGGGCAGGGACCGACTCGCCACCTCCGAGG